>JBCCOX010000041.1:0-15464 GCA_039025155.1 Deinococcota bacterium
ACTGGTTCAATTACAAGTTGTCATGGTTCTTGAGTCTTTATTAAGACCCTTGTCAGCTTCCAAGTCATCACATGAATGATGATACTCGGTGAGTGACAAGTCGTGATAGTACGGTGTTTGTTTAGTCAATGTCAAGGAGATAGTACACCTAATCTCTTAAACAACTCCTGCGAGTCTCTTACAACAACTCCTACAAATGTATTCCAGAGGGCAATCCTACGATTTACGTAATGCACCGCCTAGTTTGTTATGATCACTCCAAACCTTGACGAAAGTGGTGTTAGCTATGGCAACTCCTTTTGATTTGACGGGCAAGACGGCCATTGTCACAGGGGCTGGGCGCGGAATAGGACACGCCATCGCCCGCACGCTTGCTCAAGCTGGGGCCAACATCGGCGTAGCTGAGTTTGACGAAACTGCTGGTCAACAAGCTGCTAATGACTTGACCACCTTAGGCGTACAAAACCATTTTGTGCAAACAGATGTACGTGATTCAAGCAGCGTTCGTGCGATGGTTCAAGCATTCAAAGATCACTTTGGCACGCTGGACATCATGGTGAACAATGCAGGCATCGCTCGTAATACACCTTCTGAAGATGTAACCGACGATGAGTGGCTCGAGGTCATGAACGTGAACCTCAACGGCGTGTTTTGGTGTTGCCGCCAAATAGGTAGAGTCATGCTCGAGCAAGGTCACGGTAGTATCGTAAACATTGCGTCTATGTCTGGCATGGTGGCCAACACACCGCAACCACAAAGTGCCTACAACGCCTCTAAAGCAGGGGTGATTTTGCTAACCCGCTCGCTTGCCGTTGAGTGGACTGGGCGCGGAGTCCGTGTTAACAGCGTCTCGCCCGGCTATATTGGTACTGAAATGACCAAGTTAGGTATGAACACCGAAGGCTGGGGGGAACGCTGGCTAGATTTAACCCCGATGGGCAAACTTGGTGAGCCAGTTGATGTTGCCAATGCTGTACTTTATTTAGCTTCAGATGCTGCAGCATTTAGTTCGGGGACGAACCTTGTGTTGGATGGGGGTTACACAGCTCAGTAATTGATGATTCATTAGCTGATCTTAAATAACCTTATTGATAGCTTGCTTGAGGTACTCGAGCCTTTTGTTAAAAGAGGCATTTAATTGTCGAATACTTATACAAGCTCTAGGCATTGATGCTGCGGCCCTACAACCATCGAATGAATGTCAATGACATCTTGTCCAGAGCGGCGCCTTGTTTAGAGCAACGAAGACACCTCAACACGTCCAAGATAAGTTTTGCTTACGTTTCAGAAGTCTTTTTCTTTTGATAGTGAAAATCGCAGTGGCTCGCACCTTGCATAATCGTCTGGCTGCGGGTGAAGGCAATATCCTCCGCAAAGCCTTCAACTAAGGCGGCATCACGGTTACAGGACAGGGTTGCGCCTAAATCTGCCATGCCTAAACTGCGGTACAATTCGGCATAACGGCAGCGGGTGACGTTAAAACGCCACTCGCTCTCGGTTTGGGTGAGGGTGTCAACCTCGAGCGCACCCCCGCGAAACCACGGTTCCCAGTGGCTAGCAAACGCGCTCATGCTGGCATCCGGACTAGTTTCCCGCATGGTGCTACCAACCTCTTTAGCCGCGTTGATGACGGTATCCCGCAACACCTCGAGCACCTCTTCTTGCCCAAACTTCACGGTTAGTGCTTTGACAAAGGGCTGTAAGATGCGCGCTTCAACTTCACGGCGGGTGAGTACACCAAGTTGCTGGTTGAGTGTATCTGCTGCTGGAGTTTCTTGGGGAGTTTCTTGGGAAGTTGACTTTGAGGCTGATGTGTCAGCTTTTTGTTGTTGGGACATGGACATCAGTCTATAACGCCTGTGTACGGCGCTCAGTCACTAATATCGCCCAAATATGTACGGCGAATATCTTCCCATTCACGGCTGTTCACAACATCAAGTAACACCCGGTTGATGTCTTCGCGTAAGGGACTTCCTTCAACCAAGGCAAACCCGTAATCTTGCCGTTCAAAGACTTCTGGAATGACCTCGAGCTTAGCCTCAAATTGTTGGTTGATGTGATATTGCAATAAGGGTTGGTCGTGAACAACAGCATCAACTTGTCCATCTGCTAGCGCTTGAAGGGCTTCAGGTAACCCCGACCTAGGGCGCTGCAGGCCCAATCTGTCGCGCCGTAAGACTTCGCTAGCGCTCGAGCCGGCCACCACAGCAACCCTACGCCCGTCTAGGTCTGCAGGGCCGCGAATATTTGACTGCAAACTATCCACGGTGAGGGCCGTGGCAATAGCTGCGGTAAAGCCTGAAATCATAATGAGCGAGGCAAACATCCACACCAAGGCAACCGCGCGGCCACCTGCTGTTTTAGGCGCTTTGTCACCGTACCCCACCGTGGTCATGGTCACGGCTGACCACCAAAACCCTGAGCCGATGCCTTTAGCATCATTACTAAAATGCTCTGGGTTGTGGCGGCGTTCAAATAGCCAAATGAGCACGCTGACCACCAGTAAACACGCCACAAGCGACGCAATGGCAATCACAAACTCGAGGCTGAACACTCTTCTGGCAATACCTAGCCAAGCCCAGTTACTACGGCGCGCGCTGGCAATGCCCAAGCCAGTACTGTAAAACGCATGGCTAAAGTCAAACAGTTCTTCACGGCTCGAGGTGATCGTGAGCGCACCTACAGCCACATCAATGTCGCCAGAAGTGATGTCGTCTAGCATGTCGGTGAGTTCATCTTGACCGTAAGATTGAAGCTCGTACTCGAGGCCCAATTCGCCCGCAATGCGCCGCCACAAATCCACACTGATGCCGCACCAGTCGTCTGTATTTGGGCAAATGTCCGTTCCCGGCGGCAAGACAAAGGGCGGCGTGTCTTTATAGCCCACCCGTAAAGGTGTTGGTGAGGCTGATGAGGCATCCGTTTGAGCATAAGAAGTGAGCAACATGCCCGAGGTCAACACAACAAGCAACGTCACCAGCAACATCCGCCCTTGCATCTTTAAGCGTTGTATCTTTAAGCATTGCATCTCTAAGCATTGCATCTTTAAGCTAGCGTGCTGTAAATTCACACATTACTTTACCGTGACCAACCAAGATCCTCCAAAAATTGTCAACACTTGTGTATATGTACCCCACGCATCATGTGACGTTCCAAAGCACATCATCATCTTTAGCAAGTAAACTAGACCACCATGAGCACCTCGCAACACATCGAACAGCCTAATCTTTCATCTGAGCCTGCCCAAGAGATGCCACCACAACGTGCGCTGTTGTGTGCTGCTTTACTCGCTGCCGGACGCCCTTTGTCTGAACAAGATTTACTGCAAGTCTTAGAAGGCTCGAGCCCTCCAATGACCAACACTTTAACACCTGAGGTACGCTCAGAAAATAACTCCTTCACCGATACATCTTTGGAGCATAACGAGTCAAATCCCTTGGATGATATTGAATCTGTTGATGAAGACATCAAGCTAGACGTAAAGCTAGATGTACGCGCGCTACTACGCGACCTCGAGCACACCTTGAGCGCGAACGACCTCGGCCTCAAGGTAGAAGAAGTTGCAGGCGGCTTTCGTTTGGTCGTTGCCCCTCACTTAAATTCGGCTCTCGCCAAGCTGCTCTCACCACCGCCACTACCTGCGCTGTCGAATGCAGCCCTCGAGACCTTGGCACTTATTGCCTATCAACAACCCGTGACGCGCGGTGAGTTAGAAGCTTGTAGGGGAAGTTCTTGCAGTTCAACCTTAGAAACCTTACAAGAACGCGAACTTGTGCGCGTGACTGGGCATAAAAATACGATTGGCAAACCCCTTTTGTACGGCACAACCCAGCGGTTTTTGCTCGAGTTTGGGCTCAAAAGCCTCGCTGACTTACCGCCTTTAGAAGATGCACCTACAGATTTTGTACGGAGTTAGATGTTTGTTGGGTTAAGTTATGTGTCAACTTATGGAAATCACGTGATGTGTCAACCCGCTGCAAGCTTAGGTTAGGTGATGTTGCTGAACACACTTTGAATGATGTCAACTGCATCAGCATCACATAAAACTGTCCTCAAAAGATAGCCTGATGCCTGCTAAGCAGCCTCTCGCAAACGCTTACTGAGTACTAATATGGCTGCTTGATAGCCTGAAAACCCTAAACCAATAATGCTCCCCATGCAGACTGGCGCAATATAACTGTGATGGCGAAAGGGTTCGCGGGCGTGAACGTTGGACAAATGCACTTCAATGGTTGGTAACCCTACGCCGCTAATCGCATCACGCAAGGCAACTGAGGTGTGGGTGAGCCCGCCGGGGTTGATAACAACTGCCCGCATACCTTCTTCAGGGGCAGCATGAAGCCAGTCGAGAATCTCCCCTTCGTGATTGCTCTGCCGACAGGTAACGTTGATGCCGACAGCATCCCCCCAAGCTTGGCACTGGCTGTTGAGGTCATCTAGGGTGCTGTGACCGTAAACCTCTGGCTCGCGTTTACCTAATAAGTTGAGGTTGGGACCGTTGATGATCAAAATCATAACCTACTCCTCGAGTCAAAATGGCACCTAGACAAGATGTCCTTGAGTATTTGTTAGCACATATTCCCAAGCAGCTTGCAACTGAGCCTGACTCACATCATCTGTAATCATAGGCTTGCCGGTAGCTTCTAACAACACCCAACGAAGTCGTTTGGCGTATGCTTTTTTGTCTTTGTACAAATAGCTAGCAAGGTCACCAAAGCTCTCTTTGATGAGGCTATCGTGGAGCGGCTTGGGCTTAAGCCAGCGTAAAAACTCGAGGCAGCGCGCTGTTTCATCCACATAACCCCGCCCGGCAGAAAGTTTTGCAGCAAAGACAAGCCCGTAAGCAACGGCCTCACCGTGTGACAGTGGTGCGTAGCCGGCCTCGGTATGTGCGTGACTGTGCGATTCTAGGGCGTGACCAAGGGTGTGACCAAGGTTGAGAAAGGCGCGCACGCCCTGCTCGGTTTCATCTTGCATAACAATATCTGCTTTAACGCGCACAGCTTGGGGGAGTAGCTCGAGCCAATACTCAGCCTCCCCTGTTGGCGTAAACCGAGGGTCTTTAAACGCAGTTGCTAGTGTTTCATCTGCGAGTAGCCCGTGCTTGAATAACTCAACAGCACCTTCCCGAAAGGTTTTTTCAGGTAGCGTTCTAAGCGCGTTTACGTCTACCAAAACAGATTTAGGTTGCCAAAATGCGCCAACTAAGTTTTTACCTTCAGGTGTATTAATGCCC
This sequence comes from Deinococcota bacterium, assembly GCA_039025155.1. Classification (GTDB taxonomy): domain Bacteria; phylum Deinococcota; class Deinococci; order Deinococcales; family Trueperaceae; genus JBCCBI01. The sequence goes on from JBCCOX010000041.1 coordinate 5,237, forward strand.
GTTTTACCGCCAACGCTCGAGTCCACCATGGCCAGTAAACTAGTGGGGCACTGATACACCGCAATCCCGCGCATAAAACTGGCTGCCACAAAGCCCGCGAGGTCACCCACCACGCCACCACCAAGGGCTAACACGGCACTGCGCCTGTCTAGACCGTCTTGCAACATGGCACTCAAAAGTGAGCCGTAGGTTGCTAGTGACTTACTGACCTCACCTGCAGGCACGGTGTAGGTATGCACCGTTTTACCTGCGGAGGTGAGCGCTGTAACAACAGGTTCAGCGTGATAATGGGCAACTTGCTCATCGGTAATTAGCGCAATGGTTGTTTCTGGGATGTAGTCAGCGAGCTGCTGGTAAAGGCCCTCCGCAAAGATGATGGGGTAGCTAGGGCCACTTTTAGGGGGTAGCCCGAGCACTAACTGACGTGGCGTCATCTCAACGTTCTCTCGTCAACAGATTCAAGTATCATCTCGTTTCACGCCACGCCCACAGTTTAGTCACAATCTCTTCAACAACCTCCTCTGACGGCCGGCCGTCTGTTGAGACGCGAATACTGGCGACATCTTCATAGGCTGCTTTGCGCGCCGACATTAAGTCTTTGATGCGCTGCACAGGATCGTCACACTCTAATAGCGGGCGCTTGTGCCTGCGCGTGCGTTGGTAGGTTGTTTCGGCACTGGCGCTCAGCAACACAACGGGGCCACGGCTTTTGAGCATGCTGCGGTTAATGTCTCGTACAACCGTGCCACCGCCTGTTGACACCACCACGTAGTCTAATCTGAGGCAGCGGCGAACGACCTCAGTTTCGTAATTGCGAAAGACAGCCTCACCGTAGTGTTCAAAAATGTCCGCCACGGGTAAACAACTCACCCGCTCAATGACCTTGTCGGTATCAATAAAGTTGAGCCCTAACCTGCGTGAAAGCTCCCAGCCGATGCGACTTTTACCCGCACCCATAAAGCCTGCCAGCACAATCCACGTCACGGGCCTGTCGATAGCAATAATGTGTGGCTTATGAGTTTCAGATGCCACTTGTGATGACGCAGCTCTTAGTAACGATGCAGGCTGTTCCGTCTGACGTTCACTCACCTGAGCACTTACAGCAAGGCGCACTGTCTGCTGGGTGCGTTGTTTAGGTTGCCCTGCAGGCCTCACCCTAATGTTTTGCTGATCCAGCTCAGCTTGACGATAGTCCTGACGCAGTTCACGCACGTTTAACTGCAAAGCACGCACTTTGGCACGCTTGTGTTTGACCTTACTGCTATAGCGTTTGCTGTGTTTACCCTGATGCTTATTACCTTGATGCTTGCTCTGACGTCGACTATGAGATCGTCCGCTAGTACGCTTGGACATAATCGTCGTGAGCTTTCATGTTTTGCAGCACCTCACGCATGGTGTCTGCCCCAAATTTCTCCAAAAGCGCGTCTGCCAGTACCATCGCCGTCATGGATAGTAAAACAATTGACGCAGCGGGTACGGCTGTGGTGTCTGAACGCTCGCGGGCAGCATCAGCAGCTTGCTTAGACACAACGTCCACCGTGGGCAGTGGGCGCATGAGCGTGGCAATGGGCTTCATCGCAGCGCGCACTACCAACTCCTCACCTGTAGTAATGCCTGCTTCTAGCCCACCCGAGCGGTTGGTTTGCCGGTGATAACCTTGGTCGTCATTGTGATAGATAGCGTCGTGAACGTCACTACCTTTAACTACTGCATTGCGCCAACCATCACCAATTTCGACACCCTTAATCGCTTGAATGCTCATCGCAGCTTGGGCCAAGCGCCCGTCTAACTTGCGATCCCACTGAGTGTGACTGCCAAGGCCAACAGGTAAGCCCCGAAACCGTGCTTCGATGATACCGCCGAGGGTATCCCCGTTCTTTTTGGCGTCGTCAATGGCAGCAATAACCTCAGCTTCAGCGTCTTTGTCAAAACTGCGGATGGGACTTTCATCCAGTACATCTAAATTGTTCCAATCAAAGCCACCATCACAAGCAACGCCTGCAAGATTCACTACGCGCGCGCAGCCTTGCACGCCCGCTGTTTCTAAAATGCGCAGGGCAATAGCACCCGCAGCAACCCGGCTAGCTGTTTCACGGGCAGAGGCCCGCTCTAAAACATCCCGCAAATCTTTATGCCCGTACTTAATGCCACCCGCTAAATCCACATGCCCCGGACGGGCTGCTGTAAGGGCTTTTTTGCGCGGTTCGTTGCCCGGTTCTGGTCCCATAATATGCGTCCAGTTGCGCCAGTCGCGGTTTTCGATTTGCATGGCAACGGGTGCGCCTGTAGTTCGACCTGCGCGTACACCGCCGAGCAGTTGCGCGCAATCTTGTTCGATAACTTGCCGTCTACCCCGTCCATAGCCGCCTTGTCTGCGCCGCAACCACGGGTTAATGTGGTCGCCTGAAACAAGTTCTAACCCGGCAGGGACACCGTCTAAAATAGTTGTGAGTGCTGGCCCATGTGACTCGCCAGCGGACAGATAACGTAACATTGACAATTAGTCTAGCACGCAGGTAGGTTCTCAAAAAGGAAAACCCCGCACAAGTTGCGGGGTTCAATGTGAACTTTAGATTGGCTTATTCAATAATATCAGCCGTTACAATTAGTAGTAGCTCAGAATCTTCCTCTTCGTAGGTTCGTGACCTGAATAGCTCTCCCACTATAGGAATGCTACCAAGAATAGGCACACTGGTAACGCTTTGAGTCAATGAGCTTTGGAAAAGCCCTCCCAGAAGTACAGTTTGACCAGGGTTTAAGGCTACTGTTGATGTGATCCGATTTTCATCAAAGACCCGTGGATCTCTTTGAGTTATAGGTGTTCTCAAGTCACTTAGTTCTGCTGAAAGTGTCAACGCAATTCTACCATTACTGCCAATACGCGGCGTCACACTAATGTTTGTTCCAAATGGTGTGACAATTAGTTCACTGCCAAGAATTACTTCAATACGACCACCCGAATTAAAATTAGCTGTTTCATTGGTAAGTACAGTTAACGTAGTATCATCAACGTTACGCGATAAGCCTTGTGTTTCTAAAGCATCCAGAGTTGCACCAATATTGAATCCAGAAAGAGCACGTTGTGCATCAAACACAAAGTTTAAACCACTGTCTCCTACAAAATTTGCAGTTAGATTGCCTATACCACTGCTAATATTCAAGCCTAAATTACTTGTAACATCTGTAGATACTTGTTGAATTCTTATTTGAATACTAACTTGTAACTGGGGTATATCAAGCTCTACAAGAAGCTCTTCTATCTCTTCTTGTATAGAAAGGGGGGCTGTGACAATTAGGCGATTCGTTCTAATATCTGCGGAGATAGCAACTTGTTCACTACCTACTAAGGTAGCTTCTTCTTCAATAGGTTGCTCTGTTTGTGAAGGTATTGTTGGAATTATGAATGTACTTCCGTCTGATGCATCTTCATCAACTTGAATGACTTGCTGTTGAACACCATCTTCTTCTAGAACAGGGGCAACACCTGTGAGCGCTTGACGCAGAACTTCTGCTAGCTGATCAGCTCTTGCATTAGAGAGTTGGTAGCTACGACGAACAATGGGATCAGGCGCAGCCGGACGTTGTGAGGGTGCATCGAGTGCAGTGATAATGCGCTCGAGCTGATCAATAATACCCTCAGGCGCAGTCACAACCAGAACATCGTTATCTACTCGAATTGAAATGAGCTGTTCAGCTAAGGTGGGTTCTTCAGCCGCTGTAGCCTGCATGGTTGTGTCAGTTGCTTGCGCAAAGAACATACCTGCATTCCCAGCTAGCATCACAACGGGCGCACTGCTATCCTCTTGCCAACCTTGTGGTTCAGCAGGTTCAGCAGCAGGGGCAGGCGTAGGTGCGAAAAATATTTGAGGCGCGGGTTGTGCGCCGTCAACATCATCTGTACCGTCAGCAGCGGGGGCTTGCTGTAGTTGCGGGTTAGCATCTGCCGTCGCCCGCAAAAAGTCTTCAAGAACCAGTAGATCGTCAGTATCTATATTGCCTAAAAGCGTGTTGAGGCGTTCTTCAATTTGTTCAGGTGCAACAAAGCGGGTGAAGTAAAAGCGCGTTTCAACAGGAATCTCTTGACCGGCGACAAAGCGGCGCTCACCTACGGTGCCAATGGCTTCGGTGAGGCCCACAACCACAATATCATTAGGTAAAAGTTGATAATCCAAACCATTAAGGCTAAGCACTAAATTCCAAATCTGCCGGAAAGGTTTGGGATCGATAATCTCGTAATTGACTAGCTCATCAGGAACATCTTCTAAAACAGGTGTAAGACCAACGGAGTTGGCAATCGCAGTGATGATGGCACCTAGCGACTCGCCACCAAGTGCTGTGGTTAGGGTGATGGGTGTATCAAAACGAGAATCGTTGGGTAGCGCAGCAAGTCTCTGAGCGTTTGCCAAACTAGCGCCCAAGCAGCAGATGAGCACGGCGGTTAAGGTAAGTCTTTTTAGAGTCATCATCTTGCAACCAGCATAGGTTGAGGGAGAACATACGACCATCAAAATTTTCACCTCTTTAGGGCTAAAAAGGGCTGTCTCTGAGCAAAAAAAGCGCAAGTGAAAGAGCTCACTCGCGCTAAGGGTGGAAAGTGTGACAAATCTTAAAGGCTTAGGGGCTTAACGGGAGGGTCAGTGATTCTCCACCTTGGGTGAGGGTAGCTTGCTCAGCAGAGACATCTGTCAAGATAACGGTGCTGTTGGGAAGGGCGCGACCGCGTACCACGCTAAATGAACCTTGGCTCGAGCGGAACACACCCACGTTTACAGGTCCTTGTACAGCCCCGGTGAAGGTGATGCTATTACTGCGTACAAAGCCAGCTAGGCTGCTAGTTCCTGCGACTGGCGAAATGCCTAACGCGGTGCCACCTGACCTCGAGCTTGCAAAGGTGAGTGGTTCTGGTACAGGTGCTTGGGCAAGGGGTTCTTGCGCTCTGGCTGCAGGCGTAGCTGCGGGCACACGCACAGTTGGTGTAGGCGGCGCACTTAACCGTGGTAAGGGCGCAGGGGTGCTGGTGGGCACGCGCAGCGCAACCACACCGGGCAGACGGCCAGCGCTGGGTTGTTGCACTGAACGGCGTAGTACGTCTGGCGCACCGGGTAAGGTACCACCGGGCAAACTGCGCGGTAACTGGCTGACTTGAGGTTCGGGTGCAGGTGGGGTGATAGCCACAGGTGTCGGGGGTGTTGGTAGGAATTCTGCTGGAATAGTGCCCCCATCGAAATCATCAAAGTCGGGAATTGGCGGAATACCTACGACGGGCTGACCGTTTAGGGCAGCTTGCTCGAGCGCAGCCGCTTCTTCTGCAGCTAAGCGGGCTGCTTCTGCGGCTTCTTCAGCAGCGCGAACTTCTTCAACTCGAGTTGTGAGGTCTTCTTGGGTAATCACTGAACGATCAACAATGGTAGGTGCTTCGGTATCAGTAGCAGTGCCCGTCAAAAAGGAAAATTGCTGATCAGTACCAACCAGATTACCTTCTAGATCAGTCGCAGTTTCCGCGATGGTAATGACATAAGTCTGCTCTTCAGCAAGGGGATTAATAGGATCACAGACAAGGGTTGACCCTTCATCAAAAAAGCTAAAGTCGCAAGCAATGGGCGGGCTAGCGCTAAACGCTGCTGCTGTGCTACCTTCTTGCATAGGCTCTGAAAAGGTGACTAAGATGTTGCTATCTACCTCTACAGGTTGTCCTTGCTCAGGTACAGTAACCGAGGCAAACGCCGCAAATGGGTTGATGGTAGCACCATCAATGCCTTCAAGCAAGCGGGCAATGGTCTCAGCGTCACTTTCTGGGCTGAGGCCGTCAGCCAACTCTTGCACAGCCACGTCACCTGTAAGCCCGGTGGGTAAGTTAGGGACAGTAATGACCTCAACGTCTCTTGCAACAGCTACAGGAATTGTGGCCGCTGCGTCACCAGCAGGGGTTACGGGAGCCACCTGAGGCGTTGTAATTGGTGTGTTAGATATAGCTGGTGTGTTGGTATTGGGTGTTGTCGGCGCTTGGGCTGTTACAGGTGATGGACTGGGGGCTTGGGCGAGGGGCGCGTCGTTTTGCTGACTCACCGGCGACGAAAATGGCGACTGAAAGCCAAACTGTGCAAAAAAGTTCACCCATACATAGGCCCCAATCGCCACAGACAAGACCGCAAACAAAATGCGGGCTTCTCTGGACACTTGCAAATTCATAGTGTCTCACTTTCTCCGGGGTCGTCACCGGTATAGACAAACACGCGGAAGGTGTAATTTGTACTAATTTCGGGATCACCTGCGTTGAGGTCGTCATCGAGAGATAAGTCAATAGCCTCAATCTGGGTAAATCGTTGCAGGTTTTCTAGCAGTTGTAAAAATGCAACTGTTTCGTTATAGGTTCCTGTAGTTGTGAAGTTAAAAGTGAGTTCTTGCACATTTTCGATGTTGCCTTCGTCGATTGTAGGTGAGGTGTACTCACTAAAGTTGATGCCTGTTGCTTCTGCATTGCTCCGTAAAGATGAAAACAACGTCGCCAAGTCGCGCTCGTTAGGAATTTCAGAAAGGAATCTACGGCGGTCTACCTCGAGCCGGGCCACCGCTTCTCGCAATGCTGGTAGATTACGTTGGGCGGCTCTACCGCGTTCAACCTCGACCTCGAGCCGAGTGATTTCATCTTCTAACACAGCAATTCTATCGAGAGTAGGTTGATACATAAAGTACCACCACGCCACACCTGCTAATATTGTCAGAATAATGGCGATAATTGCCCAATCACGCTGTTTAAGATTACGAAGATTATTGAGCATCGGCAGTGTCCTCGTTTTGGGCACTCTCAACAATCGTGCCCACGATTAAGTCAAAGTTAAACGGTGCATTGGGATCAATCTCATCAACAGCAATTTGCTGGTTAGGTTCTTGGGTGGCCCCTTCAAACTCAAAGTCGTAGACACTCGTGGTTTCTAAAATGCGCAAATACGTAAGCAGTGCGTCTGAATTGCGTGCGCGCCCAGCAACTTGAGCAACCATGTTCGCTGTGAACGCATCAAATTCTTGCTCTTGTTTTGTCATTGACAAGGTATCAAACACCACGCCGGGCTCTAAAGTATTCACGCTCGGCGGCAGCGTCTCGAGCAAACTAAATAGCTCACGTGACCAGACAACTCGCCCTTGGCGCACGTTTTGATCAACTGCAATCAGTTCATTGAGCGCTTGTTGGCGGGCTTGTAATTCTTGTTGTTCTTCAATAAACGGTTGCAAGTTCGCAAGGTCAATCTCGAGCCCGTCGCGGGTATCGGTTAGGGCACGTTCATTGTTATTGGCAGCAAGTTGAATCACGGCAATGACCACTAGTGTAATCAACGGAATAGCGACATAGAGCAGTTTCCAAATGCCCGATTCTTGTCGGCGCTGTAAATTTTTAGGCAGCAGGTTAACATTAATCAAGGTCAACACCCCGCATCGCTAGGCCTAAAGGCACGCCAAACTCACCACTCATACTTTGTAAATAGGCGAGGTCAAACTTATCGCGGTCTACATTGAGTGATGCCCACGGGTCAGCTACTTCAACCCGAAATTCCAGCGTATCACTGATAGCTTCGGCCAAGCCAGGTAGCTTAGCACCGCCGCCCGTTAGCACCATGCGACCAATTTCTACGTCGCCAGCTTGAACCCGGAAAAACTCGAGGCTACGGCGAATTTCAGTGGTTAAATCTACAAGTACCGGACGTAACGCTTCGTACACCTTACCGGGGCTGTACTGCTCACGGCGGGCATCAAAATTGAGGAGTTCTTCTTCGTCGTCAACTTCATCGGGAATCACGGCCGTGCCGTAGTCCAGCTTGACGCTCTCAGCGGTGTCAAAATCCAGACCAAAGGCGCGCTGAATTGCAGAGGTAAAATCATCCCCAGAGACACCAATGTTGCGGTTCATCAGCAAGCGGTCATTGCGCAAGAGCGTAATTGAGGTGTTGGCTGCGGCAATTTCTAAAATGACATTGACATCTTCATCGTCTTGATAAGACTGCCCTGTTAAAGAGGTACGGCTGATGGCATCACCTAAGAGGCCAGCCCGCAATGAGCGCATAAGCGCAAAGGACTTAATGTCAATCACCACTGGCTCGAGCCCAGCACTTTTAAGGTATTCCATCTGCTGGGTGACCAAATCAAGCCGAGCAGCAGCAATCACAACCTCGAGCTGCCCCCCGTCATCATCAATATCATCTGGATTATCTAGCACGTAATAGTCGAGCGTGACCTCGTCAATAGGAAACGGAATATAGCGTTCTGCTTCCCACTTGATAGCTTCGTCCAGCTCTTTTTCGTTCATTTTTGGAATTTGAATATTACGAACAATTGCAAGTCGGTTACTCACCGCCGTGACCACAAAACGCTTGCTAATTTCAGCTTCTTTGTAAAGCGCTTTGATTTCTTCGGCTAGCCCGTCAGGATCGACAACTTGGTCTTCTTGCACCAAGCCGGGTGGCATTGGGCGCATACCAAATGACACTAAACCAGGCGGATTGCCTGGCCGAAGCTCTACTACTTTAATAGCGCTTGTGCCAATCTCGAGCCCAGCAGCCTCAATCTTAGGGTTGAGTAAGCGCGACAGCGAACCTGCTAGTAGTGTCATAGCGCCCCCTCTCGTTCATGAGACAACATTAGCACGCAAAGACAATCCCGGCAGGATAAATTTCGTACTCTAGCTTCTCCGTTAAGCTTCTCTGAGACGAGGTCTGTAGAAAAATACGCAGGTTTTGCTCGAGGCTGCTTTCATTAAAAGTTAAGCGAGACCTTAACCATGTATTACATATAGGACTTACGCAGTTGACATCTAAATTTGTAAATTTGCGTGAGGCGAAGCATCATCAGGCATTCAACATTGCTCGACATGTGATGACACCTCTAAGCTATGACGATGTTTAATCTCTGTTTAATCTATCAAGACTTTGGACAGGTGTTGACCCTCAACAATTGATTTACGTCACCAACGCGATTTAGCATTCTGTATCCAACATCTTTTTTATATCTGTGACGGGGTTGGTAAAAAGTGACTGAACTGTTGATCTATAAAAATATGTTCTAATGATTGATTATCCACCCACAAAGCTTCTTACCACGTCATGCCGCCACCCTCAGGTGGCCAAACATCTAACATGCGCCTTAGTAAGATGATTTGCCCTAAATGATGCGCGTTGTGTACAGCAATAATGTCAAGCAATGCATCCGCAACTGAAAAAGTGCTGAAACTTGCGCCAATCTTATTGTCTGGATCAAACGCTATTTGTAAGCGTTCGGTGTCGTCACAGAGGGCTTGGGCGTGCTCGAGCCCAGCTAAAACATGCTCGAGTAGATCATCCCATGCTCGAGGCTTAGGCCACCCTAAAGCTGCTCGAGCTGGTAGCGTTTGAAGATCACCTTGAATGTTTGCAAGCACCCAAGTTTGCCAAAAGTCGAGGTGCGCCACAATGTCAGCAATGCTATGCGGCGCGTGTTCAGGCATCTGCTGTACGATGTCTGCAGATAAACCAGACAATGCCCTAGCCGTAGGCATAAATCCCATACCAGCTATAAATCTTTTAAGAAGTTGGCTGTTGAGTGTAATCTTATTGGATGAGGTGTTACTTGCTGTATTCATATAGCCTTGTTCCTACTTGGCAGGCAGCGATAGCGCATAGTCTAACCCTCGTTGTAGCCAAATAAGTAGGTCTGCATCATCTGCATAATCCTCTTCTATGACAACAATAAAGCCTTTCATAGGTCGTCCTGACCAGTCCATTACTTTGACGCAGGGCCTACCAAGCATGTCCTGATACTGCTTAGAGGCAACCCGAATCATGAGTTCGTTGCGCATGAGTCCTAATGCCATATTGCCCTGAATCATAAACGATAGCCCACCAAACATCTTTTTTATGATGCTGTCTGGTAGATGTTTGCAAATGCGTTTAGCTACAGACGCTTCATAAGCCATGTTAGTACACCTCGAGCCCTTATCTAGCTGAGGGGTGAGCAAGGTTAACGAATCGCCATAAGAGTGTCATGAAGCTTGAGAAGATCACGTCCTAAAAGGAGGTTAAGCTTAGCAAGTAGAAGATAAGCGAGGGTAGCAAGAATAACCAGAGGTCTAACATTGGCAAGACCTTTGACAGGAAGCTGGTCGAGGTTGAATAAAGATTTAAGCTGACCTTGAAAAGGCTCGACAGTAGTTTTTCTCAAAGCAAAGGCTTGGCGTACTTCAGGATCATTGTAAAGCTGGGCA
>JBCCOX010000042.1:0-15414 GCA_039025155.1 Deinococcota bacterium
ACTGGTGTTGATGTCGCTGTGACCCAGTACTTGGCTCACCACATGGAGGTCTCGAGTGTGATGGTATAAGCGCGTGCCAGCGGTGTGACGCAATACATGCGCACCTCGGTAGCGCTCACCAAGGTTGAGCTGTTTGTAGAAGCGGTCTAGCTCGAGCCTCACGGTATTGACATGCATGGCTCTACCCAAGCGCGCTTTTTTGACTTTTTTACCCACATTCACCAGTAGCGCAGGTTCGTCTGTTTGGGCATGAACGCGGCGTACCTGGAGCCAAGCAGTAAGTGCTTGCTGACACCTTGATGTTAGTGGAATGGTACGACTTTTCCCCCCTTTACCCCTGCGCACATAAAGCTGTGCGTTGCGTAAGTCAATGTCATCCACCCGTAGCTGAACCGCTTCACTCACTCGCAAGCCTTGATCGCCAAGTAAGCGAATAAGCAACTGCGTGCGAGCGCGACGGGCTGGATCGTCGGCATAGTAAACCTCAACTTGGGCCAGAAGCTGCTGGTAATCTCCAACAGGTAACGCCGGGCGGCGTTCGTGGCGAGGTCTGGGGTCAGTAGGGGTGGGCACAGCTTGCGCCGGGGAGTCTTGCAGCGCACCTGCCCAAATAAGTGCCCGGTAAAACGCCCGCACACCAGCAAGGTAGGTTGACGCACTGCCGGGCGCTAAGGGTTGACCGGATGAACTGCCTAGGTGGCCGCCTTGTTGCTGAAGTTGCCCAAGGTAATAGGCCACGTCGTCTTCGGTAGCGCGCAGCAAAGGAACTGGGGGCGCGCTGGTGGGGTCGGGCCAGCAAAAGTGAACCCAATCGGTAACAGCAATGCGGTAAGAAGCCCGCGTATCTTCTGAGGTTGCTACGCCTTTACGGCTTCGCAGGTTAATGTAACTGTCTAGCAAACTAAGAAGTGTGCTTAAGTCGCGTTCATGGCAGGCGCGGACAGCCTCGAGCTTACGACTGCTAGGGTTACGCCACGTGCTTTGTACAACGAGGTTACTCACACGAAAACCTCGAGCATACTCATTTGCAGGATGCTGTTGACAGCACCGTTCTCATCAACGCAGTTCCAAGCAACGCAGTCGCAAGCAGTATAATTCCAAGCAGTGTAATTCCAGAAAGTACCTGCACTGCATCCTAAAACCGCCATAAATTTAGTGTACACGTAGGATGCTAAAATACATGTTGATGATGCATGGTGGCCTTCGTTTGTGCCGAAGTCCATCATAATAGGTTATGAAAAGACCGCCACGTACGTGTGACGGTCTGCCAAACTAGATATGAACGTTGTTGATGTTAACTAAAGTTAACGGTTGCGGATGCTTGCGTTGACGGTATCTCCACGGTCAATAAGGCACTGTGTGTAATCACCAAGCGCTTCGACGTAGGGAACGCCGCGGTCCTGTGCTAGTTGAAAACTTTGTTCACACGTGAGTTGGGTGACGGGGCCGGTGGTAACGGTGCAGGCTGCAAGCACCATGAGGCTCAGTGCGACTAGGCAAAGTTTGATTAGGCCAAGTTTGATGCATTGCTTCATTTGTGCTCTCCTCATCGCAATTTCTTGACTTTAAGTATGCAAGAGGAGAGGCTAAGAAGTATGCTCTTTGTATGAAAAATAGCATTATCTCATGAAATTTTGATTTGTAATGGATGTGGTTTTCCTGAAAACCCTGAAATGAATCTGAGTTAGCTAACAAACATCCGTTAGGCACAAGCTTCAAGATGAAATTTTAGCTTTGTCACTGCAATGAGCTTGATGAACTGTGAGAGGTATCTTCTCATATGAGAAGCTCGCTGAGGACATCTCATAAGCGTTTCATTAGCATGTCATGCTGTTAGCTGAACTAGCTTTAGCTTGGAAGCACAAACTGCCCCTGACCGGGCTGACCTGTCACCTGACCGTCTTTAAAGATGGTGTGACCTGCTAGCAGTGTGCGAAGTACACGCCCTTGAAACGTTTTACCGTGCGATAAATATTCTGTATCGCGCGATTGGCTAACAAGCTTGCTGCGGTCAATGGTTGTGCTAGCTTGGGTGTCAACTAAGATAAGGTCAGCATCTGACCCTACAGCAATGACCCCTTTTTGAGGATAGATGCCAAACCGTTTGGCACCATTGGTGCTGATGAGACCTACGGCCTGCTCGAGCGTCACCTGACCCTTGGCAGCCGCGTCCAACATGCTAATTACCAGTGTTTCAACACCGGGATGGCCCGGCGGCGCTGCCCAAATATCTGTTTTAGCTTTTTCTTTTTCGGCAATCGTAAATGGTGAATGATCTGTTGTTACTGCCATTAGTGTGCCATCTGCAAGGGCTTGCCAGAGGGCTGCTTGATCGTCTTCAGTACGTAGCGGTGGGTTAATTTTGGCGTACGCACCATAGTCGGCCAAGGCTTGCTCGGTGTGTTGCAAGTATTGGGGACAGGTTTCACCGGTGACATCCATGCCAGTGTGCTGAAAGCGGGCAATGGCATTGACAGCGTGCCTTGAGGTTACGTGGGCAATGTGCAAGCGTGCATCAATGCCCTCGTTCATGGTTAGGAGCTTGGCAATCGCCAACGCTTCCACAACGGGTGGGCGCGATTCTCCATGACTTTTAGCATCGTTCCTGCCAGCCTTAATAAGCTTCCCACTAAAATGCTGTAAAAGGGGATTACTCTCAGCATGAATAACCGTCACCAACGGTGTTTCAGCAATAAGCTTGAGTGCTTCGTATTGTTCACCTTCATCTGGCAAACATAAACCCACAAACTCGTCGTCGCGGCCTTTAGGGGCAGCCGTTGTAAAAATCTTAAAACCGATGGCACCTAAGTTCACCATGCCTTCAACATCAGCGGGTTTAAGCGTGCCGGGTGCGCCGTAAAGTCCAAAATTAACGACAGCATCTTCGGCAAAAAGGTCTCGGCGAGCCGCAAAAATCTCTGGCGTGGCGCAGCAAGGTTTAGAGATAGGCATTTCAAATAAGGTAGTGACCCCACCCGCTGCCGCTGCCGCAGTTTCTGAGGCAACGGTGCCGCGTTCAGGATAGGCAGGCGCACGTACATGAAAGTGAATGTCAATAGCACCGGGAAGGAGCGTTTGTCCATGTGCGTCAATACGCTCACGCACGTCTACCTGATCTCGCTGTGTTGGTGCGAGTAAGGCAGCAATTTTGCCGTCATTCAAGGCAACATCAACCTGCTGCTCACCACTGAGTGTTATGACTGTTGCACCTTCAATAAGCGTGTCGTACATGCAACCTCCTAAGATTTTTAGATAATGCGTTGCAAAGTAATCATTTTGTGTAAGACAGTTGGGCCGTAAACATCATGTGAACTAAAACGTACACACGAACTAAAACGTACATAGCAGCACGCAACTTACACACAGATAAAGATCGCAGATGATGTGTATACCTACCTCGTTCTGCATTTGGATGAGGATAGAGTGTGTATTAAAATTCCAGTGATGCAGTCAATTTATCATACTGTCTGCAGTTAACAGTTTACCGCATACGCCATCTTAGAACTGCTGAGTATAAATGTGTGTATTAGTATGTCCGTAGATACGGCGATAAAGATTATTAAGTTTACAGGTCGAGGGGTCCTGTACGGTATTCTTCAGGAATTTCATCGGGCTTGTAGACTTGCATGAGTTCTACACCAGCACCTGGTACATCATCATTTTCTAAAAAAGCAACCCAGCCTTCGGGGTGTTCATAGCGACCCTGAATGCCGCAGTTAAGACAGATAGTATCATCTGTGACTTTAGCTTGCCACGCAGCTATGTCCTCGACATCATTTGAAATACGGCAACTTTGAGCGCGCATAGTAGCACCTTGACCCGTGGCATCTTGTACGGTTTGTTTAAGGTTATCAACGGTGTAACAAATATGGTGAATGCCTTCGCCGTGCTGGGCAATATGCGTAGCGTAGCGGCCGTCTGGCTCGAGCGACTGCACCAATTGATACTGCACGTCACCGACCATAAATACAGCGGTTTTTTGCTTGGTGACGTCAGAGACTTTGACGGCAGCATCATGACCTGCACCGAGCGTCTGTTGGTAGCGGGCGAGTGCAGCCTCAGCATCTTTCACTGCGATAGCAATGTGTTTAATTCCGGTAATCATTGATCCTCCTTGTAATGTTTAAAGTACGTCTGGCGCGCTTGACTCTGGCTCGAGTGCATAGTTCGCCATAATCCGTGCTGCGTATTCAATGCCTTGCAAATAGCGGTCAATCGGCATATTTTCGTTGGGCGCATGTAAATTGTTGTCCGGCGCGCCAAAGCCAGATAGCACCGCCGGGTGTGGAATATGCAGCATAATAATGCCCTGAATAGATACACCATGCACAACAGGTTGCGTGCCAAAGGTTTCCTCCGCAGCTTTGAACGTGGCCCTACTAATCGCAGCACGGCTCGAGACTTTGTAAGGATTTTTGCGCGCGTTGTGGACAATGACCTCAATGTCCTCAAACCTATGCTTAATCAGGTGTGCTTTGAGTTTGTCTAGTTGGATGCTGGGTTCTAAGTTGGGTGGGCAGCGGAAATCTAGTTTAGCCATCGCTTCAGCCGGCACAATCGTCTTGGAACCTTCCCCTGTGTAACCCGCAGATAACCCGCAAATATTCGCACTGGCACCGTAGTGGGCGCGTTTGAGCAGTTCTAAGTCGTCATCATGACTTAAATGGGTTGCCCCAAGTTGGCGTTTGTACTCGTCCCGGTCAAACCAAGCGACTTCTTGCTTTAAGAACTCGAGGTCGTCAGCATCTGGCTCGAGCCAGTCGTCATACCAGCCCTCAATACGTACCTGACCCGTATCAACATCAAACAGGCTGTTGAGTGCTTTAACGAGTCGCCAGACAGGACTTTTAACCGTTTGCGCGCGGCCCGACCACAAATCACTGGCAAGTCCCTTGAGGCGCAACTCCACATATAAGATGGCTTTGATACCTAAGTGAACCTCAGGTTTGAGTGAGGTTCTGTTGACGCCGCCATCAAGCCCAATAGACGCATCACAGGCGAGCAGGTCGCGGTGGTGTTCAACAAAGTCCTCGAGGTGCGGGCTGCCAATTTCTTCTTCACCTTCAAACAAAAACACCAAGTTGACGGGCGGTCCGCTGTGGGTTTGTAAAAACGCTTTGGCAGCTTTGATAAACGACATGACGCCACTTTTGTTATCGGTTGCACCCCGTGCAAAAATGATGCCGTCACGAATATCAGCCGCAAATGGTTCACTGTGCCAAAGGTCTAAGGGCTCAGGTGGTTGTACGTCGTAGTGTCCGTAGCAAAGTAGCGTCTTGCTGGCATTTGGCTGACGTAAGCTGCCTATAACGACATCTGGACCGCCATCTGTAGGTAGTCTACGCGCGTCATGGATGCCGTCCAATTGCATTTTGTCAACAAGCCATTGTGCACAGTCGTCCAGACCAACGTTCTGCGCAGAGATACTGGGGTATTTAAGAAACTCAACAAGGTCGTTAACGGCTTCATTGTGATGGTTGCGGATGTGCTCGAGCACAGGCGTCAGGGTAGATGCTGATGTCACATGATCAACTCCTTTAAGTGGACTTAGCGTAGGGCGTAGGAGAGAGCCATTGAATTAAAAAGCTAGCCTGAGCATACTTGCTTTGTGCATGAATATCCAAATTGACGGGTTGCTGGTTGGCGAAAATATCATCCTAAATATTGATTTTGCTGTGCTGATTGCGTCCTCAACGTGTAAATCTGCCAAAACCATTACATCTTGCTGATGAGGCATATTACAATATTGAATAACATCTCATAAAAGTGTTGATAAGACAAGTTGATATAGCCTAGTTCGTAAGGCGCTAACTTAAGAGAATGCGGGCTGAGCCACTTGCGTCAGCTAAGACTGGCCTGATATTCTCGTCAGAGTCACATTACAAATCAATGTTGGAGGTTTAGCTATGAAACAGCTTGTTTCACGTTTTGTTGGAGTGTTTGTAGTAGCAATGTTAGTGTCCTTGGCAAGCGCTCAATTTACACCCGGGAATGTCGAGTGTATTGCGCCAGCAAGCGCTGGTGGCGGTTGGGATTTTACCTGCCGTGTGCCTGCTGCTCAAGTAATGCCCGAATTGGGCTTAGTACCCGGATCCATTCAGGTCACTAACTTGTCCGGTGGTGGCGGCGGCGTTGCCTATGCCAACGTGGTTACTCAACGTGAGGGCGACGAAGATTTAATTGTTGCTGCCAGTGTGGCTACAGCCACCCGCCTTGCTCAGAACGTATTTGCTGGGTTTACCGCAGACAACGTCCGCTGGTTTGGCGCACTGGGTGCTGATTACGGCATTCTTGCAGTGGATGTGAACTCTGATTATGCAACGTTGGATGACCTTTTAGCAGTTATGCAAGATGATCCCAATGCACTCACCTTTGTAGGCGGTAGTGCCGTGGGCGGTTTTGATCACATCAAAGTGTTGCAACTTGCTAGGGCCGCTGGCATTGAAGACATCACCCCTTACCGCTACGTGTCGTTTGATGGTGGCGCAACCGCCATTGTTGAAATTAAAGGTGGCCGGGCAGATGTCTTTACAGGTGATGCCTCTGAAGTAGTTGGTGAACTAGATGCTGGCACTATGCGTGCGCTCGCCATCTTTGCACCTGAACGCATTGACCGCTTGCCAGATGTCCCCGCCGCAACTGAACTCGGCTATGACGTGATTGCCCCCAACTGGCGCGGTTTCTACGGCGCACCAGGTATTTCCGATGAAGCTTACGACTACTGGGTAAATGCAGTTGAGACTGTTGCTAATTCTGAAGAATGGCAAACCCTCCGCGATCAAAACGGACTTGCCCCATTTGCTAGCTTTGGTGATGATTTTGAGACCTTTGTGCGCGACCAAATTGAGATTATGCGCGGTATTTCTGAAGAACTAGGTGTCATCCAATAACGTTGTTTGATGCATACTAACGTCGCCATATTAATGAGCAAGTCAGGGAAGACAAGCTGATGAGTGACCGTATTGCCGCAGGTGTCGTATTTTTGCTAGCTGCTTACTATGGACTGGCCGCAAATCGCCTCGAGTCCGGCTTCGGGTCAGGCACAGTAGCACCTAAAGATTTTCCGCTACTGCTAGCAGGGGCACTAGCTGTGTTTGCGATTTGCATGTTTGTGCGCGTTGACCCTGAACCTCGCTGGCCCAAGTTAGGGCAGTGGGTTAATGTGGTGACCGTTGTTATTAGTTTTGCCCTCTACGCCTATCTACTGGTGCCGCTTGGGTTTATAGCGGCAACCAGTTTGGAAACGGCGTTAGTCAGTCAGCGTTTTGGTGGCAAGCTGTGGCAAGCGCTTGTGGTAGGTGTGCTTGCCAGCCTCTCGTTGTATGTGCTGTTTGTCTTTGGGCTGGATATTTCGCTACCACGCGGTAATGTCTGGTCTAACCTGTGGGGGCGCTAGTGGACGTTCTAAGTTTGTTAGGACAAGGCTTTGGGGTGGCGCTCGAGCCGCTCAATTTGTTCCTCGCGTTCATCGGCGTTCTGCTTGGCACGGTTATTGGCATGTTGCCCGGTATTGGCCCCATCAACGCCATTGCGATTTTAATTCCCATCACCTTTAGCTTGGGCCTGCCGGTGACCTCTGCCATGATTATGTTTGCAGGCATTTACTACGGGTCCATGTACGGCAACTCTATCAGCAGTATTTTGCTCAACGTACCTGGTACGGCGGCTTCGGTAGTGACTGCGTTAGATGGTTTTCCGATGGCGCAAAAAGGGCGTGGCGGGCCAGCGCTAGCCATGTCTGCGATTGCTTCTTTTGTAGGTGGCACTTTATCCATTTTTGCACTTATCTTTTTTGCGCCACTACTGGCGCGTTGGGCCATTAACTTTGGCCCGGCTGAATATTTTGTGCTGATGATCTTTGCGTTTTCGACCCTCTCGAGCCTCACCGGAAATAATGTCTTCAAAGCGCTTATCTCTGCGTCTTTTGGGCTTATCTTGTCCACCATCGGGCTTGACCCTCAGGGCACAACTACCCGGTTTACCTATGGGCAATTGCAGCTTTACGACGGCATGGATTTTGTGGTTGTCGCCATCGGCTTATTTGCCATTAGCGAAGTGCTGCAGTCACTGCTTGACAAAGCAGGGGATGAAGGCACCACAACGGCTTACGGGCGCGTGTTTATTTCGGTTAAAGAGTTTATGGCTTCACTTGGCAGTATGTTACGCAGCAGTGTGTCGGGGTTTTTAATTGGCGTACTGCCCGGCGCAGGTGCGACCATCGCCAGTTTTGTGGCCTATACAACCGAAAAACAACTCATTGACCACGACGACGAATTTGGCAAAGGGGATATTCGCGGTGTGGCTGCGCCAGAAGCTGCCAATAACGCGGCCTCAGTAGGTGCGTTTATTCCTATGCTGACCCTAGGCGTTCCCGGGAGTGGCACGACGGCTGTGATTTTGGCGGCGCTCCTCAGTTTTGGGGTCACGCCGGGACCGCTGCTCATCCAAAATAACCCCGAGATTTTTTGGAGTTTGGCAGCGTCCATGTACATTGGCAACGTCATGTTACTGATTCTGAATTTGCCGCTTGTGGGGCTGTTTGTACGCATTTTGCTCGTGCCGCGTTACGTGCTGATGCCGCTGGTTGCCACGCTCAGTTTTGTGGGCGTTTACGCGGTTAACGGTAGCGCGTTTGACCTTTGGCTTATGACCGGGTTTGGGTTAGCTGGTTTTGTGATGCGCAAGTTAGGCTTGCCACTCGCGCCAGTTATTTTAGGCTTGGTACTTGGTGAGTTGATGGAAGTTAATCTACGGCGCGCGCTGGTTTACAGTAGGGGCAGTTGGCAGGTCTTTTTTGAAAGCCCAATTAGTATTGGTCTGTGGATACTGACCCTAGTAGGATTGATCTTGCCCATTGTGATACGGCGAGTTGTGAAGCAGAGAGCAAAAAGGCGGCTCGAGGCGGGCGCCTAAGCAACCATTAAGTACAGATACCTAACAACATCTTAAACTTCAAGCTGATGTGATGGCGTGGTTGACATCTTCTGGTGAAGATGATTTCTGGCGATGGTGATTTCTGGTGATGGTGATGACATCGGCTACAAGATGATGTTTTGCTCAGCAAATGCGTTATGACAGTCACCATCAATCATCACAGAATGACGTTCAAGATTTGCTATGCCTGTTCTTTAGACCAAGCTGCATAGGCAAGACTTCCTGCGCGTAAATCATACTTAGGCTGCCATGATGTATCATCGTAAATGCGTGATAAGTCGTGACTAGCTCGAGCTTGAGCAGGTGTCTGGGTGAGGTAGGCATCGTTGTTATCCTCATTAGAGGGTGATGTATTGGCTGATGAAATGGCATTCCAACGAAGTTTGTACGTATCAGTTAAAGCCTCGAGTGCAACGTGTAAGGGTTCAGCCCGCGCGCCAGCAATGTTGTAACAAGCGTGCTTGAGTCCATCGGCAAACAGTAAATGTAAACACGCCTTAGCAACATCATCCACATGGCAAAAATCTCTGGCGATGTGAGCACCATCAACCTTCAGCTCTTGTCCTTTGAGTGCTGCCTGAACAGCGTGATATAACGCGGACATGCGCTGCCTCGAGCCGGTTGGGCGCTCCATCGGTCCATAAACAGTGCCAAGACGTACGCTAATGGCATCTAACTGATAAAGAGATACATAGCGTGCCCACAACATTTCGCTGGTATGCTTGCCGATGGCGTAGAGACTTGTGAGGGCAAGGTTATCATCTTCATGTGCAGCAGGTTGAGGCGGGCGAGAACCGTAGAGGCCGCTCGAGCTTACGTAAATCATCCGCTTAGGTTGAAGTTGCTGGCAGGCCTGAAGCACGTTCAAGCTACCTGTGACGTTAACCTCGAGCATCGTGTGCGGTCTGTCTCGTTCAAGTTCTGCTGAGCCAGTTAGGGCCGCAGCGTGAATGACATGCGTTGGTTGATGGTCACTGACAACTGCCTCGAGCTTGCCAGCATCACAGACATTTCCCAAACACCACGTAACATGTGAGCTGACATCTGCTAAAAACCTATGACTTGCCTCATCTGCTGGCTCGAGCGTGAGGGCAATAATGTGAGCACCAGTGTGCGCGAGGTGCTTTACGATATTGATGCCAACGAAGCCAGCAGCACCCGTGACTAAGACTCGAGCCGCGCTGGCACATTCACTAAGTTGGGCAGGTAGGGGAGACGTGCTCATAGATTATTTTACTTGCCTATAGGTAAATCTTGAGGGCATTAGTGTGCCTATAAGGGTTCGTATTAATAAAAAAAGCCACATATTTACCTTAACCATCTAATATTCTCACCAGAATTTGCTGTTTCTCATGTCGTTGTCAGGGTTCTCAGTATGGCGGCCCCTAGCATAGGATGTATGCTGACCATCCACCGTCTCGGCCAACATCTTCTGGGAAAAAGCAACGAATTTACCGAGCTGAGTATAGGTAATGCGCACCGCTTTGGACAAGCGCTCAGTGAGACCTCGAGCCTTGTTGACCTGCTAAACCACTGCGCAATTAATATTGATGATGATAATGTACTTGTCTCGTTCAGTTTGCCAAAAACCGTTTTGCAAGATTTTATTAACCGTCAAGAGCACGTCTCTGAACTTGTCTTCAGCGAACACTTTTTACAAGCGCAAGACGAAAACGACCAACTCCGCAATGAGCTGTTTAGTCTTTTTGAGGCTGTTGCTGCTGAAGCTTAACTGAGTACCTCCATATCAAAAAACGTGTACTCAAACTGATGTATCCAACGTTAGTTCATGACTGCGTATGCTCGTAATGTTGACATTGTTATGTGTTTCGTTATGCGCCTCCCGCTAAAGGGTCGCGGTGTACATCTTTGTATAGCAAGTAGCATGCTTCTTCCTCGCCAATGGCGGCAAACCACTGCGGACAGTACGGGCCCATCCACAACACGTCGCCTTGAGTGATGGGATACCAGTCTTGCTCGAGCTTATAAATCCCTGACCCACGTAACATGAGTAGCCCGTGTTCCATCACGTGGGTTTCCACAAACGGTAGGGGCGTCCCCGGTGCAAAGGTCATGGTATTGACTGCCATATCAAAACTGAGGCTGTCGGGTAAGAGTTTACGCACTTGCAAGTTAGGGTTACCCAAAAAATCTTCCCCGGTTACATCCTGAGCGCGTCCCATGTGCATCTCCGGCGGGCTATCATCTGCATGAGGCTGGTATAGTTTTTCGTAAACATTCAGTACGGCACCTTGTTTGCTGCGCAGTCCGTGGGCAGTGTTTGCGGGTAAATAAGCAAAGTCATCAACTTGCAAGTTGGCACTTTGCCCGCTACTCACCAGTTCCACTTTGCCCTCCACCACATATACAAAACGCTCGACGCCAGCGAGTGGTTCACCGCTTTCGCTATTTTGACCCATACGCGCCAAAAACTGATGAAACTGTGCGCCCATGCGCGGTGACATAAGCGTGATGCCGTCTGTATTGCGCCAACCGGGAATGGGGTTAGCGACGTGCCCGTCAGGTGCAATAAACGCATAGTTGGGTTTGACGACAGTGCGGGTTGTGCCAAGTTGGGTTAGGGGAAGTGTCACTGAAACCTCATTTCTCGTATTAAATTTTTAAAGAAATAGTTTATATTTATTCACTTATGTATTATTTGAAAGTAAAAAGTCTCGCTGAAGTTATTTCATAAGTAAAATGATGATGGAAGATGTGAATGCAATAGCCTCAAAACCAATTCTTGTCCAGTGCCAATTACCCCATCTTTGCAGCTCGAGGGGTAATTGATCATTTGCTAGTGCACGGTCAGCAAATTTTTGATTTGCATTCTTGAAGTACAAAAAATATGTTGCAAAAAATGCTGAGGTTGATATGCCCATCACCCAAAAAAGTATGTTCTGATTGGGATTCCAAATTAAGTGAACGAACACGGTTATGAGTGGTAAAAAGGTGCTGGTTATAGTGAGCGGGGCGAAAAAGCGATAGATCATTGGCCCCACAGTTTTGTGTTGTTCAAAGAAATCATCGGGGTTCATTTGCTTCCAAATTGGTACAAATAAACACGCCTCGGCAATTTGTGCGCCGAGAAATACGCCCAGCACAGCAGTAGACAAGAACAAAAGAGTAGTTTCAAGTTCAACCATCTATAGCCTTTCTACCCCAGATGATAACTCAGGGCTGCGCTCAACGCCCGTGTCAGGGTTATCTGTAACACTCTAGAATATGATTGACAAAAATAATTTGTATCGCTATCAAAAAAGGTTCGCCGATATCTTCTATAGTTTCTAGACTTTAGAGTGCCATATTATGCTAGCTGCTAATACAGAATTTACAAGACACGACTTAATGACCTAACTCGGTCTAATGAGCTGTCCACGCACGCCGTCTACAATTTCACCTTCATGGAATACACGCTGACCACGAACAAAGGTTGAGATAATGCATCCTTTAAGGGGTTGCGTGTAAGAGGTTGTGTAAGGGCTGTATTTGTGACGGCTCAAGAGTTCCTCTGGTTGGCGTGCAGTCTCATCTACAAGGTCAACGAGGGCGATATCCGCGTGTGCGCCGACCTCGAGCCGACCCTTATCTTTGAAACCAAACCGCGCCGCTGCATGTGAGGCGGTTAGCTTAGCAATATCTTCTGTACTTAGATGGTGCTCAGTCATGCCGTTCAACATCACCAAAAGAGTAGCTTCCACGCCAGCAATCCCACCCCAAACCTCAAAAAAGTTGGGCTTATCTTTAAGGTCGAGGCTCGAGGGCGAATGATCAGACGTCACAAAATCTATCTGCCCCTCACGAATGCATTGCCACAAACGCTGTTGCTCCACCTCACTACGTAAAGGCGGCGCACACTTGAAGATGGCACCAAAGTTAAACAAATCTTCTTCGGTAAAGTGCAAATAGTGCGCGCAGGTTTCGCAGGTAATGTCTATGCCACGGGCGCGTGCGCGGGCAACCTCGAGCACCCCTGTGCCGCTACTCACATGAACAATGTGCAACCGGCAGCCGGTAGCCTCCGCTAAACTAATTGCCCGGCGAATGGCTTCAACCTCGGCAAAAACGGGCCTCGAGGCAGCGTAGTCCTTTGAGCTTAACTTGCCTGTGGCTGTCATCTGCTGACTGAGGTGCGCGGTAAGCGCATCACTTTCTGCGTGAACTGCAACTGGCAGGTTGAGTTTAGCTGCAGTCAACATACCCTCGTACAACGTTGTGTCGTCCGCAGCTTGGAAGTCGTCCATGCCACTGTTGGACATGAATGCTTTGAAAGCAAACACGCCGCAGTCTGCTAAATCTTCAAGATGCTCGAGGTTGGTTGGTGTAAGCCCGCCCCAGAATGCAAAATCAGTGACACTATCGCGCTGTGCTACAGCGAGTTTAGCCGCAAAACTAGCAGCATCTAGTGTCGGTGGGGAGGCGTTTAAGGGCATATCTCCATAGAGTGTGCCACCACCAGACGCAAACGCGCGGCT
Organism: Deinococcota bacterium; assembly: GCA_039025155.1. GTDB lineage: Bacteria > Deinococcota > Deinococci > Deinococcales > Trueperaceae > JBCCBI01. The sequence continues at coordinate 13,410 of JBCCOX010000042.1, forward strand.
ACCTGTGGCGATGCCCTCCCAAGTTGCACGCCCGGGGTCGTTAAAGTGAACGTGGGTGTCAATCATACCCGGCAGCACCTGTAAACCGCGCGCGTCAATGTCCTGCTGGCAGTCTTGCTCGAGGTCGCCAATGCCCACGATATACCCGTCATCTACAGCAATATCCAGCTTTGGCGCTGAGGTTTGATTATCACTAGGCAACATGCCACTGCGAAGGATTAGGTCAACCATAAAACTCTCCAGAACTATCTAAACGTTGTGACAAGCCGGTTGTCGCTAGATTCTCAATCACGTTGAGCAGTGCGTCAATGGCAAGCGCTACGTCATGCTCGTCCACGGCTTCGTCTGGATGATGGCTGATGCCGTTGGGCGAGCGCACAAACAAAAGTGCTGTGGGAATCGTCTTCGCCATCACCATGGCGTCGTGTCCGGCCCCGCTAATGAGCTTAGGAGTAGCCGGAAGTACGCGCTCGAGCTGGTGTGTTAGCGTGGGACTCATAGGCGTGGCAGCTTGTTCAGAGGTAATTTGCCACGTTAACCTGAGCCCGCGTGCGTGACAGAGGCTGGTGGCGTATTGCTCGAGCATCCGCACGGCCCACGTGCGCACGCTGTCATCCGGGTGGCGCAAATCTAAGCTCAACTGAGCCTCACCTGCAATCACGTTGATAACGCCGGGCTGAACGTCAAGCTGACCAACTGTTGCCACTAAATCATCTGTGGTGGTAGCCATGCGTTCCACTTCACAAATAAACATAGCGGCTGCTACAAGTGCGTCGTGCCGCATATCCATGGGCGTTGTTCCCGCATGACCTGCGTCACCATGTAAGCTAATTTGTGCCCGGCTTTGCCCAGCAATACGGGTGACAACGCCCAAAGGGTAGCCTGAACGCGCAAGTTGAGACCCTTGTTCAAGGTGGACCTCAATAAACGCAAGGGCGTCTGTCAGGTCACTGTCTGGCAAATCAAAAGATGTGCAGCCAAAGTTGCGCAGAGCTTGCTCGAGGCTCACGCCACTATCATCTTTAAGCTTCAACAAGCCCTCATCAAACTGCCCAGAAACCGCCAAACTCCCCAAAAACGGCACGCCAAAGCGCACACCTTCTTCTTCTGAAAAAGCAATGACCTCAATGTCAAAGGGTAAGGCTTGTGTGCGTTCATAAAAAGCCTCAACAACTGCCAAGCTAATTAGCACGCCGAGGATGCCATCGTACTTGCCAGCGTTCACAACCGTATCAATATGCGACCCTAAAAGCAGCGTTTCAACTGAAGGTGCTTGCATAATGTCACCTGAGTATTTGCTCTGATAATGCCCGATGAGGTTACCGAAGGCGTCAACGCGCACATCTAGTTCAGATAGCTGCATGTAACCCTGTAAAGCATCGTGAACCTGTTGAGTAGCCGGTGACAAAAACGGCCGAAACCGCATACTTGTATTATCACTAAACGCGCCAAGGTGATCACAGCGCACCATCACTTTACGGGCAAGTTCGGTAGCAAGCGGACTAGCTGACGAGAGGTTGCTCATAACAACCCCTGAGAAAATGACATCACATTGACCTCGTGAATAAACTGATTTTTAAGAGCCTGTCTGGAAAGGTCTATTTTGTACATCACTTAGCTATATCAACCAATACAGGTAACGTCCTACACAATGGTTTAGGTTGTCATCAGGCGAGGACAAGCTTCGTTGAGAACTTTTTAGACAGCTTCTAAGCGCTAAGGGGTTGCTCTACACCTTCATTTGATAATACCTAATAGGTGCATAAGCTGCATGGGTACGTTATGACGTTGCCGTAAATAGCTTGATGTAATCGTTCAGTACAGTGATTTCGGATACCTCAATATTATCTCTATCAGAATTTTCTACAGACAAAACCTCAACCATAATGTTGTGATTGGTTTAGCTACCTCGGTAGGTGCTATACGCCCACGGTGACACAAGCAGCGGAACATGATATTTAGCGCGCATGTCTGCAATGGCAAAGCGTATCGGCACGGTGTCTAA
>JBCCOX010000043.1:0-15307 GCA_039025155.1 Deinococcota bacterium
CAGCCAGCTTGATGCTTGGCTTGGCAGCTACCTCAACGCCTCGCACAAGACGTGGTTTACCCGTTCCCGTGATGAAATTGCGGTGCTCGAGAACATGATTGCCGTTATGGGACTTAAATCCCAATATGCCCTGTGTTTGCGGTCACTGGTTGCTGTTGACGACGGTATCAATGCAGATGATGGCATGTTCCACAATCCGCTAAGTGGTGCTGTGATGCGCGAAGAAGACCGCGGCCTAGCCCTTTGGTACGCACTGTCAACAGCGACGCCACGGCAACGTGCCGAAGCGCTCTACCTAACACTCACTGAATACGGATGAGCCTAGCTCGAGATAGCGTTGCTGTACCCAGCGAGTCAGAATTTTGATGCTATGCATGAGATGCTATACGTGAGATGTTATGCGTGAGCTTGCACAAATGCGTTAGCTGCCTCGAGAATCGTATTCACCTCCGTAGAACTGGCAGCCTCGCAGTAAATACGTAGTACAGGCTCAGTTCCACTGGCACGAAATAACACCCACGCATTATCACTTAGGTTGAGCTTGACACCGTCACGGCGTTCAACGCTCATGACCGCTCGGTTGGCGATGTTTTCTGGAGGGGTCTCGAGGCTCTTAAGCACAGCATTTTTGAGGTGGTTGCCACTCAGGTGTAAATCAAGTCGGTCATAAGCGTGTTGCCAACCTGTTTCTTGTTCAATGTTGCTAAACAGTTCAGCTAATCCTTTACCTGTTTTAGCGACGCACTCGAGCAAGAGCAGCGTATTCGCCAACCCATCACGTTCGGGAATGTGTCCATGTACGCCGATGCCCCCAGATTCCTCACCACCAATGAGCACATCTCCTTTGAGCATTTCATCAACGATGTACTTGAAGCCGACTGGGGTTTCCACAACGTCCAAACCGCGCTTTTCTGAGAGGCGTTCAACAATCCTCGAGGTTGTAACTGTCTTAATGACTCTTCCAGAGAGCCCTTTTTTGCTAAGCATATCCAAAAGCACCGCAAAAATTTGATGTGAGTTAAAAAACGTACCACCCGGTAAGACCACACCAATGCGGTCAGCGTCGCCATCTGTCACAGCCGCAAAGAGTGCATCTTTGCCTTTGCTCGCCATATAGGCCGTCGTTGACGCTAAGTTTTGGGGTAGAGGTTCTGGATTCACACCGTAAAACATGGGGTCAGCTGTATTGCGTAGGGGGGTAAGCTCGAGGCTAATACCATAACGCTCAAAAAAATCTACCAGATACCCACAGCCAGCCCCACCCATTGCGTCGTACACAAAACTTCCGCTGAGGCTGCGTAAAGCATCAATATCAACGAGCTTAGCTAGCGCGTCAAAATAGGTGTCTTTAGCATTTAGAGGCTCATAATGATGTTTGCTCACATCAAAACTCTGAACACTACTATCATCCAAAGCTTGCGTGCGACCATCAACTGCTTTGTAAATGTCTGAGGTCGCCGTCCCGCCATACGGTCCTTTGAGCTTAAACCCCAAGTAAGGCGGTGGATTGTGTGATGCCGTTAACATCACTGCGCCACCAGCCCCTAGTTGCTTAGTTGCAAAGGACAACATGGGGGTAGGAATGTAGCTAGACGCTAAGCGAACATCTAAATCATTAGCTGCTAGTACCTGTGCAACAATCTTTGCAAACATACTGCCGTTAAATCGAGTGTCGTAGCCAACTAAGACAAGCGAGTGTCCTTCAGCTCGCAAATAATCAGCATAAGCCTGTGCTGCGCGTTTAACATTGCGCACCGTAAACTTGTCACCAATGACATCACGCCAACCGTCGGTACCAAAAACAAGTGTGTCTTTGCTGGAGATTGCGTGAAGAGGTTGAGACGCTTGCATCATCATATAGGCTTACTTTAAAAGCGCCTGCGTGCCTAAGGCGTCTCATCCGTGTTGACAAAAACCCTTAATGAAATTCTCATATAAATATCTTTATACACCCCCAGATGGGGGGTGGAAACCTTAAAATTACAAAATGATGCGATGGTGAAGGCAGAAAACAGCTTTTTCATCTCACACTCATTAGGACTAGACGAATCAAAATCCATGTGCTACTATCTGTTTCGAGCGAGGGAAACACCCCCGCTGAATTTTCTGAGAGTACCTGCAACATTCATATTTCATCAGGTACTCATCGAGAGGAGCGCATTATGCGCAACCGTAAAGAAGGCTTCACCCTTATCGAGCTCTTGATTGTTATTGCAATCATCGGCATTCTAGCAGCAGTTCTTATTCCTAATTTGTTAGATGCTCGTCGTCGTGCTTTTGACACAGGTGCTCAAAGCTGTCTTAAAGAGCTTGCAACTGCGCAAGAGATAAGTTTAATTGATACTGATGCATACTTTGCTGCTGCACCTGCTGATGTTCCTTCTGCATGCGATAACGTGACTGTCACATATGCTGCTGACGCTGGACAAAATTACACCATGACTGGCATTCACGCTAATGGTACTACCACGTTCACTGTCACTCCTGCTTCAGGCGTTACTTCTCCGTAACTGATTCAACAAATAAAGTATGACGACAGAAGTAAGGGAATGGTCTAACGACCGTTCCCTTTTTAAGTTATCGAAGTAACCTTACAGACTAGAGGGAGACATTGAAACGCGAGGGCTTTACACTTATTGAAGTGATTATGGTCACTGTTACCGTTGCTGTTCTTGCTGCTGTACTCATCCCCAACGTCATAGTGTCGCGGCAACGCGCTTTTGATGCACAGACACAGGCATGCCTCAAGGAGATTTCTACTGCTCAAACTATCTATCATATCAGCAATCAAACATATGCAGCACCCCTAATTGATATGCCAGGTTATCCTGAGGCCACGTGTCGTAACGTTGATATTGTTACTGTTAATGTAGACAACATTACTTTTGAGTATACTGCAATCCACATAAACGGTAGAAGAACTTTTTCTGTTAATGCTAGTAACGGTGTAAGCGTCGTACCATGATGGTACTTAGATAAGTTATGTTAAAGCGCCAGATGTCTGGCGCTTTTTCGCGTTTGATTGATTGCTTGTTGATATGGTGGACAGGACACACGGTTATAGTTTTTTCTACACTTCGGCAACTTAACGTGTTATGTAGCGTTAGCCGTGAGTATGAAGCTAGCTTCATACTCACCGAGCAGCGCGAGTACGCGAGTACCAATAAACCCGCTCGGTTTATAGCTCAATGTTTAGGTATATCGCTATAGTCCGTTGAATTTATGAGAATAGTTTTGGCTTACAATCATATTTCCTTTAATTAAAATATTTTGAAATTTGTGAGTGAGTATTTTATTGTTTTAGTTGACTTTTGGCTATTAGTCCACAAGAGAAGGTCAGGTTAATATGGCACACACACTAGTTCAACACGCTTGGGGAAAAGGACTATCACTTATATTTTGGGTACTTCTTTTCGTTGTATATCCGCTTGCTTTAGATCCTATAGCTTTCAGTATGGGCGCAGGTTCCGAACGTGCTGTACTTTTGCCCAAAGCATTTGTCTTAGGAATTACGTGGGGTGTAGGGCTACTAGCATTGTTCGCTAATTTTCCGAAAACTTCACTAAAGACGCTTGCTACGTAGTTGCCTCGGTGGCCACTAGCGCTTCAAGCAATGTTAGCACTAGTGCTTTTTTTACTCGTTAATAGCTGGTTAGCACCAGGTGACATAGCTGTCAATGTTATTGGTAGCCAGAGCCGCGTTGATGGTTTTTTATTGCAAGCAGCTTGGTATAGTCTTTGCTTGATCGCTGCAGGACTGGTTGTTGCTCGAGCTGACGCTTGCCAACATGCTATGCGCATATTACATATTGGTGCGCTACTTACAGCACTGTGGACGCTAGCGCAATTTTATGGCTTTGAACCTGTTTCACTCATCTCACCTACGCTACAGTTACAAACATACAATCCGCAACACATTGCTTACGGCCCATTAGCACTTACAGGTTTAACGGCAGGCTATTTGGCTGTGGCTCTCGTTGTGTATATCATCTTGCAAAAAAAGCTCACTTGGTATGCAGTGTTACACGTATCCATTGTGGCTTCTACTGTTATCGCGACAGGCAACCGTACGGCACCTGCAGCTGTAGTTATTGTGTTAGTGGTTTGGACACTGTTACACGCATTGCGACGAAACACGACTCAAGTGCGTATAATTCCATTCTTTTTTTTGTTTATTTTTTTGTCTGTTACGCTCATGCAAACAACACGTTCGCAAGTACCCGAACAACTTGTGCGCACACAAGACTTCGTTCAAGGTCAAGACACCAGTTGGCAGTTGCGACGTATTCTCTGGCAAACGGCTACCCTCGGTATTTTTGATCATCCTTTAACTGGTCTTGGCACTCGCGGTTTTGGAGGTGTTTTTTGGAGTTACCTTACATCTGCGCAACGTGACACTGTTGCTGATATTAAGCTACCTGATGAAGCACGCAACGTCAGATACTTAGGCGGTTCGCTTTTCACCTATCAAATACCTGAACAAGAAGAAGATATTTTTTATAGTGTTCTTATAGATAAAGCTCATAATTATGCACTCGATTTTATTATTGCTAATGGTTGGTTAGCGGCATTATTATTCACTGTTAGTTTAGTCAGTGGTGCGATGTTGCTATCTTTGGGTGATACAAACGCTAAAGCTGTCGCGCTCGGTATGGGTGTATATCTTCTTTTTGGGTTGACATGGTTTGCTACTTTACTTGTTGATCCGATCATATGGGGGTTATTTGGGGTCGGTATAGGCAGTGCCTTGCGCGCCGCATCTTACATACCAGCAGCTGCCCCTAGCACTTTTACCGAGTCTTCTTCATTGTGAAAGCCTTCACTACACACTTACAACCACTTTTAATACAAACATTCTGGGCGCTTGTTTTTGTTGTGTTGCCTCTTTGGTTTGAGCCGCTTAGTTTTAGTTTGGGGCTTCCAGCGCAGTGGTCGATGTTGATGCCAAAAGCAACTGTACTTGGTCTAGCATGGGCTGTTGGCTTGTTAGCTGTTATGTTAACGTATCAAGAATACACATTAATACGCTCAGTATTGGCAATGCGGCGCTGGCCACTTGCGCTTAATACGTTTTTTGCTTTGGCACTGTTCCTAATTATCGACGGTTGGCTTCTACCCGGTGATGTGGTCGTTAATTGGTTCGGATATTTTCGTGTTGATGGTTTACTCATGCAAGCAGCTTGGTATTCACTGTCTTTACTTGCTGCCGCACTTATCTACAGACACCCTTCATCGTATCCGCTACGCTGGGCTGTAGCAGGTGCATTGATAGCTGGGGTATGGACATTATTACATGCATTTGACATTCAACCTGTACGTATCTTTAATCCTGATGCACTTGACTACGGAGAGGCTATTGGTTCAATTGGCAACGTAGGTCTCAACGCTGCGTATCTGTCAGTCGTGCTAGCTACCTTCTTAGCCACTCAAACCCGTATTCGGGTGCTGTCAGTATCTTTTGTTTCTCTACTAACAGTTGCTATTTTTGCCACAGGTAATCGCAGTACGCCTGCTGCGTTACTACTTACCTTTGGATGTTTCGCAGTTTACTTAACTCACAAAAAACGATATACGTTTGCTAGAAGTCTGAGTGTCTATGGGCTTACAGCACTGCTCGCGGTCACTTTACTCTATATTATTCAGCCAAGTACAGTACCTTTGTTTAACCGTTTGCAGACGAGCTTACAGGAGCAAGATGACAGTCTCAATGTACGACAAGTCTTTTGGCAAGCAGGTTTGCAAACCATTTTGGGTCAACCTTTGTGGGGGTCGGGTCTGAGTGGCTTACACCGTACTTTTTGGCGTGAGCTACCTGTTGAAGTACAACTACCTACTGTTCGGGTAAAATTACCCCCTGAAGCGGAAAATATTGTTTTAACCCGAAATGCGTATGTCATTTACGAACTACCAGGGCAAGGACGGCAGGCAACAATTGTCAACGTGGAAAAAGCGCATAATTATTTGCTTGATTTGGTCATTGTCAGTGGTTGGCTTGCAGGCGGTCTATTTGTCTTTGCAGTCGTTGCAGGGCTTCATTTGCTACTAAGCACTGAAAGTGTCTTAGCTCGAGCAGTTGCTTTAAGTATGATTGTCTACTTACTTTTTGGCTTGACCTGGTTTGCTACATTACAGGTTGATCCTATAGTGTGGACGCTGTTCGGTATTGGTATAGGTACTGCATGGCGTGACAAAACTAAGGTGCCACTTGCGCACCTAACACCATCGGCGTCACAATAGTCTCGGGAGCTACTGGAAATCCCATACGCTCGAGCATCACTCTGCCCATGGTATGAGTGTAGTGTGATTTGTCCAAGTAATAGGTGTTAGACCCTTGTGTTATGTCACTATTCATATAGAAGTTTTCTTGTGTAAAGTCCCATAAAGTGACACCTTGCTCTTGGGCTAACATCACCACCGCTGCATACCAGAGATCATAGCTCTCGAGCTGCCCTGCCTCGGCCATTACCTTAAATTGTTCATCATGAACAGGTGTAATGAATAAGGTAATGGTAACACCCTGTTGTTTAGTGAGGGTGATGATGTCCTCAAGATACATAATTGCATTACCCGAATAGGGTGCGCTGTACGTATTGTCACGCATATACGCAGCCAAATTTTCTGCAAACTGCCGTGAACGATAGGCAATGTGCATATATCCGGAACGCGACCATTCACCCCCAGGTATAAGGCTATGTTCCCATGCGGTGACACTATCCTCAATAGCAGAACGACTGAATAATGCTGTACCAAAACCGCTCAGTAAAAACTTGTAGTTGCCCAAATCATGATTAAACCCTTCCATATAAGATGGGTTTCTATCAAGAAAAGCTAGAAAATCGAGCCCAATGACAATATGCTGTGTGTCTGTCCAGTTAAGTAGGTGCTCAACATAAGCCCGCATCTCATAAGCCCGCAGACTTTCAATACCAAGGTTGTAAGCATTCACACCTACTAAGTCAGCTGGATTGATGCCTACTTGCACGCGGCTCGAGCCAACGAACACGACCTCTGGCTGCCTACGCACAACCTGCAAGCCCTTACTGAAACGCATCTTATGGCTCAAAACCGGATTTTGGCCGTCTACCCACACAGGCGACTCACGCCACAACCAGTAAGGATCAGCATAAGCAGTTAGTGCAGCTATACTAAGCAAGCAACTGACAACCAGAACCATACATGTCAATACGTATTTTTTGGGTGTCATGTTGCTCCTAGAAGTTGAAATACAAAAAGGGTGAAACTGTACCCATAAATATGATCGATCCAATTAGCGCCACTGCTCCCAAAACTGCTGTTAATGCGTTCGGACGCCAACAGGCTCGAGGATATTCGCCTCGCACCCAGTGTACGGGTGTAGGCATCGTTACGCTGAGCAGTAACAACGCTAAAAGTGTTCCAATCATACGACTGTCAAAAAGACCTGGCGCAAATACTAATGATTTAGTATTGACCATTCCTTGGTAGATACGCAGTGACACTGTCAGACTTTCTGCTCGAAATATTACCCAAGCAAGCATCACAGCTAGGAAGGTCATTAACCATTTCAAAGGACGTACTGTGGGAATAGCGCGGCCTAGACCGAGGCGCGACCACGCAGTTTCAAGTATTAGGTACACGCTGTGCAGACCACCCCATAGCACAAACGTCCATGCGGCTCCGTGCCACAAACCTCCTAAAAGCATAGTGATTGCCAAATTGCGCATGGTTTTACCGTTTCCGTAACGGTTGCCCCCGAGGGGAATGTAAAGATACTCGCGCAAAAATGCTCCTAGCGTGATGTGCCATCTGCGCCAGAATTCACCAATAGATAAGGATTTGTAGGGTGTATCAAAGTTGATAGGTAAACCAAACCCAAACATATGCCCTAGTCCCAGCGCCATGTCAGAATAACCGGAAAAATCAAAGTAGAGTTGCAGAGTGTACGCTAGTGCACCACCCCATGCGTCTACTAAATGCAACACACTGTGAGCTTCTGCAGTTACAAAAACTGCATCCGACCAAGGTGCAATAGTATCGGCAAGGATCACTTTCTTGACCAAACCAATAGTTAATAATGTGATTCCTTTAGCGATTTCCTCCCAAGGAATGTTTTTACTGAGGGTTGCAAACTGCTTAGCAACCTCACGATAGTGCACGATAGGTCCAGCGATAAGTTGCGGAAAAAAGACCACAAACAATATGTATACATCCGCGCCGTACCACGTATTTTTACCTCGATAGGCATCTACCAAAAACGCAATCTGCTGAAAGGTGAAAAAAGAAATTGCTAGCGGTAGTGCAACGCGCAAAAGTGTCCAGTCGCTAGCAAACAGGGCGTTAACGTTAGCAATGAAAAAGTCGGCATACTTAAAGTAGCCGAGTAACAGCAGATTACCTGTCACACCTATAGTGAGTAGCCAGCGCTTAGGAGTATGCATGAGGACTCTACCGATGACAAGATTAAAAACAATAGATGCTAGTAGAATGATGACATAACTAGTGTTCCACCATGCGTAAAATGCAAAACTTGCTAAAATAAGCCAGTAGCGGCTGAGGCGTTGCCAGTTGCGTGTGCGCAGTTGATAATACACCCAAGTAGTTATGGGCAAAAATATCAGCAAAAAAGGATACGAATTGAATAACATCAGACCTGTGCAACTTGGTGAGAGAGATTTGCAAACTCTAACAGTTGCTTGCGTATGTCATGGTGTTGGTTAGCAAGAGCGGCATGCTTGAGCCTCTCGAGGGTCATCTCGAGCTCACTGGCGTCGAGACTAGGAAACTTAGCGATAAAAATCTTGTTATGAGTGGTATCGCTATCGCGTTCAGCGCTGCTAGTCAGTTCTTCATAAAGTTTTTCACCGGGTTGGATGCCTGTGTAAATAATGTCAATATCTTGGTTGGGTTCTAAGCCTGATAAACGGATGAGGTCTTTAGCAAGGTCAACAATTTTGACGGGTTCGCCCATATCCAAAATGTAGATTTTACCGTTTTCACCTTGGCTAGCCGCTTGTAACACCAACTGGCTAGCTTCGGGAATGGTCATGAAGTAGCGTTCCATGTCCGGATGGGTGACTGTAAGAGGCCCACCTTGATGGATTTGTTGCTTAAACAGTGGCACCACGCTGCCCCGACTGCCTAAAACATTGCCGAAACGCACTGACACAAATGTTTGTTCATGACTAGCACGTTCTGAGGCTTGCTTGACGATAAATTCGGCAAGGCGTTTAGACGCGCCCATCACCGAAGTGGGGTTGACTGCTTTGTCAGTGGAAATATTAACAAAGTGTGTGACACCAGCAGTTAGCGCTACTTCCACCAAATTTTTGGATCCTAAAACATTATTCAGTACAGCTTCTTCGGGGTTTTCTTCCATCAGGGTGACGTGTTTGTGAGCTGCGGCATGAAAGACAACCTGCGGATGATGTTCAGCAAAAACAGCCTCGAGCCGAGCCTTTTCCCTAATATTAGCAATAATACGTTTATAAGCTATATCTGGCCAGCTTCGGTCAAGCTCTTTGGCGATATGATAAATGCTGGTTTCACCACGTCCTAAAAGAAGTAGTTTGGCAGGCTTAAAGCGGCAAATCTGTCGCACAAGTTCTGAACCAATTGAGCCACCTGCGCCTGTAACGAGGACGACGCGGCCTTCAAGATAAGCAGCAATATCGCTAAGGTCTAGCCTTACAGGTGCGCGGCGCAGTAAGTCTTCAACATCTACATTACGAATACGATTAATACTCACTTCACCAGAAATAAGCTCATGCAACGCAGGAATAGTACGGTAGGTAACAGGAGTTTCGTTCCCGGTGTGGGTAGCTCGATTAATTAAGTCGCGTACAATGCGACCTTCTGCAGAAGGTAAGGCAATGAGCACTTCATCAACACGGTGACTAGCTAATAAGCTGTGAATATCTTGTAATGTTCCCAAAACAGGCACGCTAACAACCTTGCTGTGTTGTTTATTAGGATCGTCATCTAAAAAACCTACTGGGCGCATACCCGTTTCTGGGTGACGTAACATTTCGCGGGCGATGAGACTGCCTGCGTCACCTGCACCCACGATAAGCACACGCTTGCTCACAGCTACTGCCTGAGCTAAGCGCCCCTCGTGAACGTAGCGGCTTAACGCACGCATGCTGGCGAGTAAAAAGATGCTGTAGAGGGCATCTAAAAACGGAATTGAGCGGGGGATAATAATGTTGGGACGCAAGACAAAAGCTACCGCGCTATAAATTAAAAACACTGAGGCAATCATTTTGAGAAGTACTTCGAGGTCACGCAGGGTTATTGTGTGCCACGTCTGACGGTAAAGCTTCGTCCACCACAAGGCAGTGAGCTTGATGATGAACATGCCGAAGGTAGCCACCAGCAGTGACACATACCATTGCTCGGCAATCACACCATCAAAGCGAGTGATGTAGGCAAGAGGTGTGGCAACAAGCAATACGAGGGTGTCGAGTAAAAATTTAAGCTTCATGAAACGAGTGTCGATGTAGACAGGGCATCTTTGAGGGCCTCTACAATATATCTGATGCTATGTTCGGGTAGGTGATTGTGAAAGGGTAGGGCAATGGTGCGCTGGGCAATGCTTTCGGTGACAGGTAAACTGCCAGCTAGGTCGCCCATGCGCGCGCGAATGTAGGGTTGTACATGAAGTGGTGAAAAGTAAGCTCTCGAGGGTACATCTGCCTTGGCTAAAGCTTGCATGATGGGGTCGCGTGAATACCCTTCTGCCAGTAGCACAACATAGACAAAGCGGCTTATGCGTACATCATCACGTACAACAGGTACACGCAGCCCATCTAAGTGTTCTAGGTGACGGTTGTAAAGTTTAGCTACAGCTTCGCGTTTGGCAATAAAATCGTCTAGCCGTGCCAGTTGGGAAATGCCTAGGGCAGCACTCATTTCGTCAATGCGGTAGTTGTAGCCCAGACGCTCATGCTCGAGCCACGCCCCCATTTCCCCGCGCCCTTGATTGCGCAGGCTTCTAGCGATACGAGCAATCTCGTCATCATCGGTCACAATCACACCACCTTCGCCGGTGGTGATTTGTTTATTGGGATAAAATGCAAAACAGCCAGCATCCCCCAATTTGCCAATGCGGATATCTTTGTATTCAGAGCCTAACGCTTCACAGCAGTCGTCGATAATTGCTAGCCCGTGTTCATCAGCAATGCTGATGATTTCATCCCACAACACCGGATGCCCAAACACGTCTACCGTCATAATTGCTTTGCTACGCGGAGTAATTTTACGGCGCAAGTCGTCTGGGTCAAGCGTAAAGGTATCTGGTTCAATGTCAACAAAAATGGGGGTAGCACCTTCGTATAGCACCACGTTGGCACTGGCTGCAAAGGTGAACGAGGGGAGCAAAACCTCATCGCCAGGCCCGATGCCTAGCGCGCTTACGATAACGTGTAAGCCAGCCGTGCCAGAACTGACCGCGATGCCGTGTTTGACACCTGCGTAGGTGGCCATAGCCGTTTCAAACTCGAGCGTTTTGGGACCTAGGGCTAGGCGCCCAGAATGAAGTACCTCGAGCACGGCGTTGATGTCGTCTTGACAGAGGTCGGCGTTGGCCATGGCAATAGGCTGACTCATAATAGGTTCATTTTAGCAGTGACGTGGGTAGAGTACTACTACAAACTTACCAATTAACGTATGTGTGCAGGTGTGCCAAGGGCTGTGACATGAGGTGGAATATCATGGATAACAGTTGCACCCGCGCCAACTGTTGTCCAAGCACCTATATGCTTGCCTGGAATAGCACAACTACCAACGCCCATGAATGCACCTCGTTCGAGAGTAACATTGCCTGCTAAGTGGCAACCGGGCGCAACGTGAACATAGTCGTTAAGATGACAGTCGTGGTCAATGGACGCACAGGTATTGACAATAACATGCTTGCCAAGCTGGCTTTGCGGTTGAATGACGGCACCTGCCATCACAATTGATCCTGCTCCAATACGTGCTGAAGGTGCAACGTAAGCTCGAGGGTGAATGGCAGCGAGCCAAGTTGTAGAGACAAGTTTTTCACTGATGCGCTGGCGAGCGCGGTTACTACCTACAGCAATAATGGCTCGAGCCGCAATCTGTGTAAGAAGGTCAGTGGTGTCAACAACCTTGACGCCCTCAACAACTGTATCAAGTGCATTAGTATTATCATCAACAATTCCTGCAATAGTTTCTCCAAGAGCCTGCAAGGTATCAATGACAACTTTGGCGTGTCCTCCTGCCCCCACAACATACAAAGGGAGCCTAGAGTCATCACTACGATTCATAAGTGTTCACAAATTGTCTAACTCAGGTGCTGATGTGTTTGCTGATGCGTCTGATGGTGCCTGTGACGGTGTCCCCATAAATTCAGGCATGGTTGCACTGCCAGCAGCGCTGATACCTTCACGCTTAAAGACCTTGTAAACTGTTAGCCACAAAATCTTAGCATCTAGCCAAAGTGTCCAGTTATCAACATACCAAACATCAAATGCAAATTTTTCTTCCCAGCTAAGGGCGTTACGGCCGTTAACTTGAGCCCAGCCTGTAATGCCAGGGCGCATGTCGTGCCTGCGAGCTTGTTCGGGGGTGTACCTGTCTAGGTACTGCACTAGTAGTGGTCTCGGACCAACTAGACTCATATCTCCCCGGATGACATTGATAAGCTCAGGAAGTTCATCAAGGCTGAGACGCCGCAAAAGTTGACCAAATTGGGTGAGGCGTTCAACATCTGGTAAGAGCTGTCCCTGCTTGTCTTTGGCATCAGTCATAGAACGAAACTTGATGATTGTGAATGATGCGCCATCACGACCAGGGCGCTGTTGTAAAAACAGCACCGGACGCCCTAATCTGCGGGCAATTAGCAGCCATAACAACAACAGTAGCGGCGCTAAGATCACAAGGGCTGTTGCTGATAATACTATGTCTAAGCTGCGTTTAAGGAAGGCTCGAGGATGTGTCATAAGATAAGTTTTTACTCAGTCCCCAACATATTAAAAGATAAGCTGCTTGGATAAGGGTTGCAATAAGACCGTACAAGATAACAGCTTGAAGGTGGCCTATACGGTTGTAGTAAAGATAAATAAATAGCCCTAAAATTAACAAAATCTTGGTAATTTCTAAACCTAACTGCCAGTGTTGGCGGTTTAATACGGTTAAGGTTTCAGCAGCAAAAGCTTGCGTTAAAAACTGCAAAAAAAACATAACTGATAGTACCTGCACATAACGCCCAGTAGGTTGCCAGTCAGCGCCAAAAAGGATAGGGAATATCCACGGTGCGGGTAGCATGGCAATCACAATAAATATGCCGAGTTTACTCTGACGAATAAGGGTTCGGGTATAGAGACTGTGAAGGGCTCGAGCGTCACGGCGTATTATCTGTGAAGCCTCACTTAAGTAAACCTGAGACGCCGATTTGGACAAAAACGTAACAGGTGCTTCAAGCACACGTTGTCCCAATGAAAACCAGCCAGCTACCTCGGTACCATAAACAATCGCAAGCAGTAATGCAGGTAAGTGCAATGACGAAAACTGTAAAAACGTAGCAGTTGCGTTGTAACGAGGAAAGCGTTGGTATGTTTGGGCGAGTTGGAAAAGCACACCTGCTCGAGAAAAAACTTGCTTGAAGCTTTGAGCGCGCCAACCGGTAACGTGCGTGGCGTACTGCTGTAACCACGGCTTTATAATGCCAGCAAATGCCCCAATAGCTACCCAAAATCGTATTGTGACACCCACAATTAACCCACCCAAACCAAAGCCGATAGCACCTAAGCAAAGCTGACTTAAGCTTTGCCCAGCACCCTCACCAAGCTTGGCAGCAGCTAACTTACTAAAAGCTTGTTGCCTGATTGCATAATGGCTGAGTGCTAAATAAATACCTGCGGCTAAAAACGTTGGTGGCAGTAACCACATGTAACCGTGTAGCCGTTCAGCCTCGGTAAATCTAATGATGTCAGACGCAAAAAGCGCAACGACAAGTCCTACCACAAAGCTCAGTATGACTGTAATTAAAAGGGATAGTAATAGCAGGTGCTCTGCTTCAGTGTCGTCTTTGGGTAGTGGGATAGCGAGTTCGTAACGTAGTGAAGCAACTGAATTGAGAGGAACAAGTAAAGCTAAAAAAACTGCCATCGCCCCAAAATCTCTGGGGTCATAAAACCTTGTTAGCAAGGGCAGCGCGCCTAGCATCAACGCTTGTCCAAAGATTGTGCCAGCAGCGATAAGTGTCACGTTGCGGTGGGTTGAACGCTGTGGTAAAAGCGTTTTGAGACGTTTGATAATCATGCAACTTTGTTAAGGAAGCTAGTCATAGCTGTATTGATCGTGTTTGTAAGTTGTTGTTGCGTAGTTTCTGCTAGCTGCGTCCACAAGGGCAAACTTAACACCGTCTGAGCTGCTAGAGAGGTGCTGGTCAAGTTAGGGTGCTGTTGATGTTGGTAAGGTAGTAACTTGTTAATAGGCGTAGGATAAAAAATTTTGTGGGCAATGCCTTGACAAGAAAGTTTTTGAGCAAGCAAATCGCGCAACCTAGCTGTTTTGGTACGAATCGTATATTGATGAATAATTTGCCCATCGCTTAGGACTGGACAGATGAGTTCAGGGTGCAGAGCTTGGCCATAGTTCTGGGCGAGGTTGAGTCGAATAGCATTCCAAGTATCTAAATAAGGTAACTTAACTCGCAAGATAGCTGCCTGAAGCTCGTCTAGCCTCGAGTTATACCCTAACATCACATTGTTATAGCGCGCCGACTGACCGTGATTGCGCAGCAAACGCATCTTCTCGGCTAGGTCACTGTCGTTGGTAGTGATAAGGCCAGCATCGCCGTAAGCACCTAGGTTTTTGGTGGGGTAAAACGAAAAGGCAGCGGCGTGACCTATGCTCCCTACTTTTTTACCGTCGATATCGAGCTGTGTAGCACCAGGGTGGTTAACTTGCGGGTGTTGTGTATCTTCAACTTGATCGTTGGTGTAATAGACGGCACCGATGGCTTGGGCGGCATCTTCAACAACTTTGAGGTTGTGGCGTGCGGCAATGTCCATAATTTGGGCCATGGCTGCAGGGCGGCCAAACAAATGTACGGGCAAGATGGCTTTGGTGTTGGGGGTAATGGCATGTTCAACACACGTAGGGTCAATGTTGAAGGTCCGCAGGTCAATGTCTACAAAAACAGGCGTGGCACCAACTCGGCTGATGGCTTCAGCAGTGGCAAAAAAGCTGAACGCGGTGGTGATGACTTCATCGCCGGGGCCAATGTCTAGCGCGTCTAGGGCAATAATAAGTGCATCTGTACCAGAGTTGACGCCAATTGCGTGGGCTACACCTAAGTAGTCAG
>JBCCOX010000044.1:0-15250 GCA_039025155.1 Deinococcota bacterium
CGCAACCCTCACCAGCGACCTTGTGCCGACGACTAGCGGTATGTTGAATCTGACCCCAAGTCAAATTGTGGCAGAGCTAGACAAACATATTATTGGCCAGCACAAAGCCAAACGCTTAGTTGCGGTGGCGCTGCGCAACCACTACCGCCGCCGCCAACTTTCTGACATTATGCAGCGTGAGGTTACGCCTAAAAACATTTTGATGATTGGCCCAACTGGCGTTGGTAAAACTGAAATTGCCAGAAGGCTCGCCAAGCTTGCCAAAGCGCCGTTCATTAAGGTGGAAGCTACCAAGTTTACCGAGGTCGGCTATGTCGGGCGCGATGCTGAGTCAATGGTGCGCGACCTGATCCAAGCGTCGTATACGATGGTTGAAGCAGAAAAGCTCGAGGCCGTTCAAGACCGTGCTGCTGAGGCTGCTAGCGCGCGCTTGCTGGATATTTTGCTGCCCGGCGGCACTGAAGAAGGCCGCGAACGTATGCAGCAACTTTTAGAGGCGGGCAAGCTCGAGACCCGCCAAGTTGAACTTGAAGTTAGTGACGACAGCCCCAACGTGATGATGGTTCCCGGCATGGAAGAAATGGGCGTAAATTTGCAAGATATGCTCAGCAATATTGTGCCGCAACGCCGTGCCAAGCGCAAAATGACCGTTAAAAGTGCCCGTGAAGTGCTGCGCAAAGAAGAAGCTAGCAAACTCATTGACAGTGACGACGTAACTCAAGAAGCTATCGACCGCGCGGAGAACGCCGGCATCATTTTTATTGATGAAATTGACAAAGTGGCAGGCAACGACAAACAAAGTGGTGCAGATGTATCCGGTGAAGGTGTGCAGCGCGATCTGTTGCCAGTTGTCGAGGGCACACAGGTGAATACCCGCTTTGGCTCGGTGCGTACCGATCACGTGTTGTTCATTGCGGCGGGCGCGTTTAATGTCGCCAAACCCAGTGACTTAATCCCTGAACTTCAGGGGCGCTTCCCGGTGCGGGTTGAACTTGAAGAACTGTCTGAAAGTGACTTGCAAAGGATTTTGACTCAACCTGAAAACTCACTGACCAAGCAGTATGTGGCCTTGCTCGAGGTAGACGGCACTAACCTGATCTTCGACGACACGGGCATTGCCGCCATTGCTCAGTACAGCGCTAAGGTCAACCAAGACATTGAAGACATTGGCGCACGCAGATTGCACACGGTGCTCGAGACAGTTTTAGAAGATGTCTCCTTTGGAACAGATTTGGGTCAAGTCACCATCAACCGCGACTACGTCGAGAAAAAGCTTGATGATATTAGTAGTGATGAAGACATGAGCCGCTACGTGCTCTAACTTGTGTGTTGTAACTTAGGTTCATGCCCGCTTACACCATCATCTAACCATGAAGGGGCGTTATCATCTTAGATGTCGTCAGCTTAGGGTGTCTCGAGGCACAATGGCGTTATGGCCTGTAATTTCCCTCAATACCGCGTTGCGATGATAGCTGTAATGATAGCTGTGATGATACTAGCTCGACTTTGTACGCCTCAACAACCTATGAGGAGGCACAACTCATGAGCGATGCACCCATCAACCAAGCTGTAGAACCTGTCTCAACGACACCCTCTAGCAGTGAGTTTCGGGACGATATTTCGCTGCGGGACTTGTACTTGACCTTTGTGCGTGGCTTACCACTCATGATTATTGTAGCGCTGATTTTTGGTGTGATTGCGTTTGTATATTCCAGCTTTTTGCCGGAGATTTATCTGGCAGAAAGCACGGTGCTCATCAGCCCGCGCCCAATTAGCGTGCAGGGGCCCGGCAACGTGAGTTTTAACCCCAGTAGCGATGTGTCGTTTAGGGCGTATGAAACGCTTGCTAAAAGCCGCGCAGTCTTGGAAGACGCCGCCCAAGAGGTTGTGAGTGCTATTCCAGAATTAAGCGTGGGAGATGTTGTCAGCACGCTGCGGCGCGGTACGACCACCGAGATTTTGGGACCCGTGCGGTCAGATATTATTGCGCCTCTTGCTGTAACCCACGCCGTGCGCAGCACTGACCCAGAGCATACGGTGATCTTGGCAGATGCGTGGGCTGCTAGCAGCATTGAAGCCGTACAGCAGTCGCTCCTAGCCAGTCTTGACCCGGTTAACCGCACGACTTTAGATGAGGTTGACAGCCTCACCCTCGAGCTAGACGACACCGAAGCACGTTGGCGCGACTTTCAAGCGAGTGATAATGGCGAGTTACTGGCTGCTCGCTTAGTGGCTGTAACTGCTCAGATTGCTGATGGGGAAACGCAACTAAGCTTGCTCGAGCGGCAAATTGCAGCCGCTCGAGGTGCTATTGATAGCCTAACGGCTCAATTGGACACAGAAACGTTGAACACACAGCTCGAGACCTCTGCCGTGCGGATGAATCAAGCCAATGATAGCCTCAATACCTTTGAAACGAGCAACAACCTTGGTCTTTTACAGGCACGTGAGGACGAATTGAGTACAACTCTTGCTGACCGTGAAGCTGAACGGCTCACTTTAGCCAGTGAGATTGCTGCTGAAGAAGGTCGGGTGCTCGAGATAGATGCTGCTTTAGCTGCCCAACCTGAACAGGTTACCCTCACCGAACGGGTACTAGATAACCCCTTGCTCACAGCACTTTTGGATGATGTAGATACACTTGACTTGACGCTCGAGCGTGATGAGCTGAACCCAAGTTACGCCATTGCCTTAGAACGTGCGCTTGAAGCACGTGGCAGACTTGCCTCATTCCAAGCTGAACAGCGCGCACTTGAAGCGGTGATCAGTGACTTACAAACCCGCTTAGATGAAACGCGCAATGCCCGCCTCAGCCAAGAAAGCGAACAACGCATCTTACAAGCTGCTGCTGAGGAGGCTGAAACTGCCTACCGCAACGCCTACCAACAAGTTGCCCTAGCGGAACTAGCAAGCCGCCAAGAAAGCCGGGCACTACTAGCTAGCTCGATTACATGGCGGGATTTTGAGCAGGATTTACGCACGCAAACCGTAGCGCTCGAGCAAGCCCTCGCGGAACAAACTGAAGTGACTCGGCAACTTACTGACCTTAACACTCAAGCTGAAAGCTTACAAACGCAAATTGCCGACCTCAACCAAACCCGTAGCCGTATTGAACGCGACCTCACCCGTGCCCAAAACGCCTATGATGACGTGGCCGCCCTTCAGCCTATGATTGGCTTTGTGACCCAACTTGCACCCACTAATGCGCGCGTGCTTAGCCCAGCGTCTGTGCCTAATTTGCCTATTGGGCCGCGGCGGACGCTCAACACAGCGCTTGGCATTGTGGTGGGTGGGTTTTTAGCGCTCTTGTTTGTGTTTTTGCGCGAAGCTGTGAAACCACCTAAGCAAAATCATGCTTAAAGCTATCCTAGCCTTTAGGGGAAAATTACGCTTGTAGAACCACAGACAGCACACTGCGCCACGGGGCTGAAACGTAGGCAGTAGCGTCTCGCCCTGCTACACCCGACTGCTCTAGCAAAGCCCAATGTTTGTACTCGTTAATTTGATATTGATGACAGCCCACGCAGAAATGCTTTGTATGCGTTTTCCCGCTTCGTTTTTTGATAAGCCAAATTTTACCTTCCACAAGCTGCGCGCTTCCTTGCTGGAGCGTGCGGTTTAACTTGTGGCGGTTATAAAGCATCATCCCCCAGGCAATAAACCCCAAAAACGCCATCACTAGACAATATGTGAGCACCGTTCTGACACTCATTTCTCCGGTGCGAATCGCCTCCGCAGACCAGCCGAGTAGCCCTATCACAAAAATAACTATGAATATGCTTCTAGCAGCTCGAGCATCAGCCTGGTGTTTACGCATCATGCGCGCCTGCTGTGCGGCTGATAGGTTGCCCTTACAATTGGCGGCGATATCTGCTGGTGAAAACTCAAATACCTCGGCGAGGATGGCTTGTGGGTCGGATGGTTCGTTTTGGTTCATGGGGAAATCTTGCTTGATGACAGGCGAAACAATACCTGCTAAAAATACAGTAATCGTTTATCGTTGCGTAAGTATGTCTTTGTTGTCATCCCACGTTTTCAAGACAACACGCTCGAGTTCATGAGGGTAGTCAAACCCGTGTAATTGGGAGAGCTTACGACCCACTCGAGCCATCTCCGTTCGTATTGACTCCACCGCAATTACCATGTCTTCAACCGTGGTTGATGGCAACCCCAGCAGTTCTTGCTGTTGCTTACTAAGCTTATCTCTGAGACCCTGATGCAGTGCGCCGAGCATATGAATAGATACTCGAGCCTCAATATCTTTACCCGTAATCTCCATGTACCACGCTCTTAGCAAGGCAATGCGTTCAAAGTAAAGGCCCACAAACTGCGAATAGTCATATTTTCTGCCGAGCCCTTTGGCTTCTTTATGAGTCGTAATCCAATAACTAACTAAAAACTGCCGAACGGACGTGCTTTCAATATCTTTGACTAGCGACAGCGCAGGGTTTGTAAACTGAGTTAAGGCTTCTGCAAAGGTTGCGTCCCGGCAAGCAATCACCACTAACGCAGGCTCGAGGTTCTTTCGTAACGTATCTTGGACGTAAAAATCTACAATCGTGCCATCAGCTAACACCATGTGGTGCAAAAGGGCGTGGTCGCCAAACTTCATAAACGTTGACCCACATACCGGCATAGGCAAGTACTGCTCCCAATCAGGCTGATGCCATGTTTCTAACTGCTCGGGCTCAACGGCAATGCGAAAGTCAATATCGCTGTAAGCGTCACCTGTGCCAGCAGCTAAACTTCCGCCGACCCAGATGGCTTGTATGGTTGAATCCTGATAGCATTTTTCAGCTAGGTTGCGGACAAGGGTGATATGGGGGCCGTGCTCGAGCAGTCCAAAGTTAAGGTCGTCTGACATATAGCGTATCCTTCAAAGATGGGATTGGTATTTGCCACAGAGCATAACTATGCCCCTGATTGGTACAGAGAGATAGGCAAAACACCAGCAAAATAACGAAAATCTTGGTCTGTCGTAAATATCTCGCAGTTGTGATTAACAGCAGCAGCACAAATAAGAAAATCGGTGTTTGCGCCTTGCAGTCCTTGACGCCGACACTGGTTAAAAAACTGTGCAGCAAGTTCATAATCTTGGCTTGATAGCAGCATATCTGGAAACGCCCTCAAAGATGTTTTGAGTTTTTCAAACTGTGCTTCATGTTTGATGCCCGAAAGAACTTCCTGCCGAACACTGGCAAGCAAAGCAACTCTACCGTCCACAATGAGGTCTTCAAGGGCTGCTTGATATGCTGTGTTATTGGCTTGTCTTCTAAACGCCAAAGACCATATGACGGTATCAACAATAACGTTCATTCTTGTTGGCGTTGCGTTTTATAGTCATAGTCTTCATCGTACTCAATTGTGCCAAAAAGGTTGACCACTTGTAGCTGTTTGCGTCTGGATACATACTCTTGCAGAGCAGCTTCAACAACGGCCCGTTTAGTGCGGTGTCCCCCAAGTGCTAAGGCTTCTTGCATTAAGGTGTCGTCTATTTGTAGGTTGGTTGCCATGTGCGTATGGTTGCACAAATACTTGCACAACTCAAGGTTGAAGCCAATTGAAGGAGTGTGATGAAGCAAGCTCAAAGATTTAAACCTCAAGCAAGATGGTTTAACGTCCTTTACGGCGACCAGTTAAGCTTGGTACGCTAGCAAGTTTTATAAGCTATGACCACCAGATACTTTAATAACTTGCCCTGTTAACCAGCGAGCTTGATAAGAAGCAAGGAAAACAGCAACATCAGCAACCTCGTCAGGCATTCCTAATCGCCGTAAAGGTATATCATTTACTACTTTTAATTCTACTTCTTTAGAAATGTATCCCGTTTGAGTTGGTCCGGGGGCAATAGCATTAACTCGAATGCCAAGCTCTCCTAACTCAATTGCCATACTTCTTGTTAAAGCCTCAATAGCTGCTTTGCTTGAACCATAGGTGATTTGTCCTGCAAAAGTTTGTGCTGCGTCGGTACTTAAGTTAATAATACAGCCCTCTGTTGCGTTCCGACTCTGATAGCCACGAATGTACTTTTTTGACATAAGAAGTGTCCCACCGACATTGACACCAAACGTTTTTTGTATTTGCTCATTGCTGATATTAAAGCTTGTGTCTTTGTTACTGTAGTGGGATGCATTGTTTATCAAAATGTCAATGTGCCCAGCTTCTGCTTCTGCCCAAGTAAATAGAGAAGTAACATGTGCTTCATCGAGGAGATTAGCCTCGAAGGCCTTTGCCCAACCACCATCATCATTTATAGGTTTTACAATTTCTTCAGCAGATTTCATCCTCATGCCCTGATAGAAGGCTTCACCAGCCTCCTTTGCCTGCTTCGCTTCATCTGATGTGATCCCGAAGTTTTCCGGTGATAGCCTCAGATAAGATATAAGCACTTTTGCTCCTTGTTTAGCAAAAGCTCTAGCGGTGGCTGCGCCAATACCATAAGGATTATTTGCTCCTGTAATAAGGACAGTTTTACCTAAGAGTTGGGTATCTATCATATTAAATCCTCAAAATTTGAAAATCTTATCTAAGGTAAGTGAACCTCAAACACTTTTATGATCCCAAGACGCTAAAGGAACGCCACATATTGCTCAATAGGTAGAGAAACAGCGCACATTATATTGAGATGTGAACGCTGACAACTATCAACCCAAGCTACCCGCTTGTCCTACCTTGATACAAACATCATCCTACCAACAGAAGTAAGGTGAGCCCATGAACTTTAGTTTTACGCGCCTCGAGCTACCCGAGGTCATCCTTGTTGACGTCAAGGCCTTTGGTGATGCCAGAGGTTTTTTTATGGAGAGCTACAAACAATCTGCCTTTGATGAGATTATCCTTGAGCAGTTTGTACAAGACAATCACTCGCGCTCAGCCAAGGGCGTGCTGCGCGGTCTGCACTTTCAAAACCCACCATTTGCCCAAGGCAAGCTGGTGCGGGTTGTGCGCGGACGCATTTTGGATGTTGCCGTGGACATTCGCAAAGGCTCACCTAACTACGGCAAGTGGGTTTCCGCTGAACTTTCTGAAGAAAATCGCCAGATGCTCTACGTCCCCACAGGTTTTGCCCACGGCTTTTTAACCCTGTCTGACATTGCTGACGTGATGTACAAAACCACAGCTGAATACGCCCCAGACTGTGACAGCGGTTTTGCGTGGGACGATCCAGCGGTAGGGGTAGATTGGCAGCTCGAGCAACTCGAGGGCGTCTCCCCACAACTGTCTGGCAAAGATGATGTTTTGCCACCTCTGGCTGAGGCCAAAAACGACTTTGTCTATCCCGAGGCCGCATCATGAACATAGCTGTACTCGCAGCTCAAGGGCAACTCGGGAGTGACGTGGCGCAGGTACTCAACGCAGCAGGTCACGATGTGCAGTCTCTTGGACGAGACGTTGACATTTTGGATGAAGACGGTTTGCAGGAGGCGTTTAGCCGCCTTAAACCGAATGCAGTCATCAACTGCGCCGCTTACACTAAAGTAGACGACTGCGAAGATCAAACCCTTCATGCGTTTCATGTGAATGCGGTGGGCGCGCTCAACGTGGCGAGGGCAAGTGCTGAGCAAGATGCACACCTTGTTCACATCAGTACAGATTACGTGTTTGATGGCACGCAGGGTCAGTACACAGAGCATGATGTGCCTCGGCCAATTAACGTGTACGGTTCGTCCAAATGGGCGGGGGAAAACTTAGTGCAGCAAGTTGGCGGTAGGTGGGCAGTGGTGAGAGTCTCAAGCGTCTACGGCAAAGCCGGTAACGGTGGGCGTGGCGGCAACTTTATCGAGACCATCCTCAAGCGGGCGCAGGACACGGGTAAACTCAACGTCGTTAACGACATCTACATGTCACCGACGTACACGCGGGATGCTGCTGCGGCCCTCGGCGTGCTCATTAAAGAGGGCTTCACCGGACTTACCCACCTGTCGAGCTTTGAGCGCGTCACGTGGTACGACTTTGCCAAAGCTGCCGTGGAGATGACGAGGGTACAAGCTAGTGTCACGCCTGTGCCAGCCTCAACCTACCCAACCAAAGCGACCCGCCCGAAAGATTCATCGCTTACAACGATCATGTTGCCAGATGATGCCGAAGCTAAAATGCAACCTTGGCAAGATGCGTTACGTGCGTATCTAACGGAAAAACACTATCTCTAACTCGGGCTAAAACAGACTTCTTTATACTGGGCGTTGGGTACGTATTGGTAGATGGACGGTGCAAGCTTGATGTCATCAGCATTACCCCAGACATCTACTCACAACACGTTTCTGAATTGATAACACGTTGATACCTGAAAACCTTTGTACACACGTTTTTAGATAACGTTACTGACCTCAACCCTTGCCCTTACGAAAGGATTTTCCATGACACAATCTGCTCTTTTACCCACTGCCACGCTATTTGTGACGGGTGGTGCGGGCTTTATTGGCTCAGCCTTGGTGCGCTACCTTATTGGCGAAACGCAGTACCGCGTGGTGAACATTGACAAACTTAACTATGCAGGGAATTTGGCGTCTTTAAGTAGCATTGACCAAGATTCTCGTTACAGCTTTGAACAAGTTGATATAAGTGATGGACGCGAGCTAGCGCGGTTGTTTCGGCAGTATCAACCGGCGGGCGTGCTCAACTTGGCGGCAGAAACGCATGTAGATAGATCCATTGACGGTCCCGCGCCATTTATTGAAACCAATATTGTGGGAACCTTTAAGTTGCTCGAGGCTGCCAGAGCTCACTGGCAAACCCTAACTGGTCAGGCTAAAGATGCTTTCCGCTTTGTCCATATCTCTACAGATGAAGTCTTTGGCTCACTCGGCAAAGACGGCTTTTTCACCGAGACAACGCCCTACGACCCGCGTTCACCCTATTCAGCTAGCAAAGCCTCATCTGATATGCTCGTGCGCGCGTGGCAGCATACCTTTGGCTTACCCACGCTCGTTACCAACTGCTCAAACAACTACGGGCCTTATCAGTTTCCTGAAAAGCTCATTCCCACGGTGATTCTTAAAGCTAGCCAAGGTGAGGCCATTCCGGTTTACGGCACTGGTGACAACGTGCGTGATTGGCTTTATGTGGATGATCATGTGCGCGGATTGGTGGCGGTGCTCGAGCGCGGTCAGGTGGGGCAAACCTATAACATCGGCGGGCATAACGAACGCAGTAACTTGGATGTTGTTCACACCATCTGCGACATTCTTAGTGACCTACGCCCAGAAGGTGGTGATTACCGTAAGCTCATCAATTTTGTGACTGACCGCCCCGGTCACGACAAACGCTATGCCATTGACCCAGCTAAAATTCAAGGCGAGCTAGACTGGAACCCACAAGAGACGTTTGATACCGGCATTCGTAAAACGGTAGCGTGGTACTTGGACAATCAAGCTTGGTTGGATGCCATTTTGTCTGGTGATTACCGTCTCGAGCGCCTCGGAACCAGCCTCGGAACTAGCGTCTAAGTGAACGGCGTGCTTAAATGAAAGGGATTGTCCTCGCAGGCGGCTCTGGCACGCGCTTGTATCCAGCAACGCGGGCGGTGAGCAAGCAGCTTTTACCCATCTACGACAAACCGATGATCTACTACCCGCTGTCGGTGCTTATGCTGGCTGGTATCCGCGAGGTACTTATCATCACCACGCCGGAAGATCAGCCTAACTTTGAGCGGCTCTTAGGTGATGGGTCGCAGTGGGGCATGAGCATACGTTACACCGTGCAACCTAGCCCGGACGGCCTCGCCCAAGCATTTATTTTAGGTGAGGCATTTGTTGGCAGTGACCCTGTCTGCCTCATCTTGGGTGACAATATTTTTTATGGTTACGGCTTTACCGGGATGCTCACCAATACAGTGCAAGCCCAGCGCGAGCACGGTGGGGCGACGGTATTTGGTTATTACGTGCAAGACCCTGAGCGCTACGGCGTAGTGGAATTTGATGGTACAGGTAGAGCGGTTAGCCTCGAGGAAAAACCAGCGCACCCCAAATCTCACTATGCTGTTACCGGCTTGTACTTTTACGATAACCACGTTGTGGAACTTGCCAAAAACCTGCAACCATCTGCTAGGGGCGAGCTAGAAATCACCGACCTCAACGGCTTGTATTTACAGCAGGGCAACTTGCGGGTGGAACTCATGGGGCGCGGTATGGCCTGGCTAGATACAGGCACACACGTATCGTATTTGCAAGCCTGCAACTTTATTGAGACGATTGAGCAGCGCCAAGGACTCAAAGTAGCTTGTTTAGAAGAAATTGCCTTTCGGCAAGGTTGGATTGCACCCATGCAACTAGAAGCACTGGCAGCCCCCATGCAAAAAACCCAGTACGGGCAGTATTTGTTACAACTTGCTAGGGAGGTTGCTAGGGGTGAGCTTGCGAAGCCACTGCCCTAGCGTTTAGCGTTGGGCAAGAGGAAACTCGAGCATGGCCACACTACCTCCTACAGGTGAGTCTACAGAGTTAATCGTCACCTTGCCATCAAGTTGTTGGGTGAGCGAGCTAGCAATGGAAATCCCTAAGTTTTGCTGACACAGTTCAGCAAAGTCGTGAGGTAGGCCGACACCATTGTCCTGAACCCGAAAGACAACCTGAACCTCATGTTGGTGTAAGCTAACCTCAATCTGAGGCTCGCTCACAGCACCTACTGGAAAGGCATGGCGGGCAGCATTGCTCAACAGCTCGTTGGCAATAAGCCCAAAGGGAATAGCTTGGTCGAGGTTAACTTGTACAGAACAAATATCTAGCTGTAAAGCAATTTTCCATGAGGCAAGCTCTTGGGAAAATAACCTCAGCGTTGACCGCAAGTATTTGTCCAGGGCAATATCTGCATACGACTCGTTTTCGTATAACACGCGGTGGACGGCTGCCAGGGTTTGAATGCGGCGGCGGTTATCATTGAGCGCTTGTTTAGCGAGCGGCTCTTTAAGAGAGGTTGCGTGCAAGTGCAAAATGGATGAGAGCACTTGCAAGTTATTGCGAACACGGTGGTGGACTTCTTTGAGCAACGCCTCACTGTGATGTAGAGAGACTTGGAGGGCGTTACCCATTTCGTGCTCCTCGGTGACATCACGAATAAGTCCTAAGCATTCATCTTCATTTAAGTAAACAAAACGAATTTCTCGGTAATGGGTTGTATTATCTTGAGTTAGCGTGTAGGCATAGAGGTGCATGCGTTTTGTGACAAAGGTTGCTGCAAGCTGTTCACGTAAACCTCGAGCATCTTGTGGCCTTGTAAAGCTATCAAAAGGTTGGTCCAGACGTGTTGCGAGTGAAAAGACAGGTTCAAAGTTACCCTTATGAACCTCCTCGAGGGTGTTACCTTGATGATCCAGTCGCACAATGGCATCTGGTAATGCTTGTAAGATTGCCCGCGTTTGTTGTTCACTGTGCTCAAGTGCAAGTCGGCTGCGCTGCTGCTCTGTAATATCGCGGGTTACTGTTAAAACGTGGCTATCGTCAAAACGCATCAAGCGCATCTCCCGATAATAGGTTTCACCACGGTGACTCACTTGATAGTATCTGAGTTGAAGCTGACCTGTATCAATGGCACGTTGAACATGCATTTGTATGTCGTCAACTGCGTCAGGTGGCAAAAGGTGTTTCAGTTCTTTGCCTTCAGTAACAGGCGCGTTCGCAATAACAATAAAATCATCCGCAATTTGTATGTCGCTAATAACACCTTCTGTGCTGATTTGAAGAATAGCGTCTGGTAGGGTGTTGAGTAACATTTGTAAGCGTTGTTTGTGCTGCTCGAGTGCGCTCTGGCTAAGGTGTTGTGCGGTGACATCTCGTAGCACGGCGAGCACATTTGTGTTGGTTAGACGCACAAAACGCGCTTCTCGGTAGTAGTTGCGGCCGTCTTGCTCAATGGCATAGGTGTAGACTTGTAACCTCTGACTGTCTAAAGCTTGCTCAATACAGTCCTGAACACGCTGAGCAATAGCCGTAGGCAAAATATCATCAACAGTTTTGCCAATAAGGTTGGCAACATGCGCAGGCACATGAGTGTCGTACTGCGACAAGCTAACCTCGAGGTAAGTGCCTGTTCGATCAAAGATCGCAATGCCGTCTGGCAGAGCGTCAACTAAGGTTTTAAAGTGCTGCTCACGTTGCTCGAGGGCATGTTGGATAGCATAGTAGTCGCTAAAATCACGGACGATACTTACAAGTTCATTGTTATTAATAGGAATAAGGCGCGCTTCACGATAATAAATTTGATCTTGATGAGTAATTTCATAGCTAAACGTTTGTATCGTACCTGTTGAGAACGCTTCCTCAAAATACCTTCGAGCGCTACTCAGAAGCTCTGGCGGCGTCACCTCTTCAAATGTTTTACCGATGAGTTCGTCTGCGGTGATATCTGTCAGTAAGGCTGCACCTTCAGGTACAATAATTTGTGTGTATACACCTTGGCGATTCATCCGAACGATAATGTCTGGCAGAAGCTCGAGTGATGGGTTAAGCAGTGGTTTAGGTGACGCTTCGAGTAACGTGGTACTAGACATATTCTGTTCCGACTGAGCTTGAGTGGCTGGCGCGGCGTCTGCCAGTGATGGGGCTAGGCTCAACGCATTGATAGCTCTAGTGAGACGTTCACTAAGGTCAATCGTTGCCGTAAGATCGCGCACCAGCATGACACAACTTGTGTTATCAATACGGGTGAGGGTGACTTCGCGGCGGCGTGTTTCATCTTCAATATCGATGTCGTAGGTGTAGCGCTGGGAGGTGTTTGTTTCAAAGAGGCGCGCTATGTGATGCTTAAGTGGCTTAGCGACATTCGGTGGTACGGGTACATCGTCAATATGTTTACCGTCCCAGTTAGCATTGTGATAGACAAACTTAAAATTACTAGGGGAGTGCGTTTCTTGGTAAACGCCCTCACGACTTAAAATGACAATTGAGTCCGGAATTGCTTCGATAATAGCCTTAGTTTTAGCATCACTTTGCTGGGCACGCCGCTCGAGCGCAACTTGCGTGGTGATGTCATGCGTAGCTGAGACACAGACGCTCTCGTCCACATAGTGCAAGCGTGTTTCATAGTGTCGCACGCTGTCACCCACGGGTAAGGTGCTACGAACATACTGGCGTTCGCGGCTTGTAAACACTTTTGTAAGTGCCCTGCGTAGATCACTTGCTAGAGGGTTAGGCAGTGCTTCCTCAATGGTTTTACCAAGGCTTTCTTCAACCGTTGTAAACGGTATGTAATAAGCGGCATCTTTGATGTCATGGTAGATGCCATCACGGTCTAAAATAGCCACACTGTCAGGCAAGATAGTCTCGAGTACCTCAGGCGCGTTGTGCAACCACATTTGCATAGTAGCTTCTACAGTAGTTTCTACAGTAGCTTCTGGGCTGGGTTCTAGAGAAGCTTTTGCAGGTATATCAACTTGACGCTTCTGAGGTTGAGGGCTCACATGAGGTTGAGGGCTTATAGATAGGGGTCGCACAACATGTAGCACTAGTAACTCACTGCCCGTGATTTCCCCACAGATAAGGTCAGCTTCAATATCTACAAATTCGCCTTGACGTGTTTGTAATTTTTGCCATAAGGCTGTTTCAGCAACAATGGCTACATCAACCCAAGCCACCGAAGCAGTGCCACGTTGAATGGTAGAGCTTAGTTGTATGTCAGTCTCATCTTCAGGTAGCTCGAGCATACTACGACGTGTTTGTTGAATGACTTCCTCATACCAGTCGCGTAGCCCATATTCTGCTGGATTAAGGTCGTCTTCATGCTCGGTAAGGTTGTAGATACTACTTTGCAAAAGGTCATCTCGACCATAGCCCAGAAGTCTGCAGTAGGTGTCATTGACATCTAAAATGTCGCCTTCAAGATTAGTGATGCACATTCCTAAACGGCGGCTTTGCCATAACGTCCTCAGCATGATGTCCTTCGGGTAGGTAGCCTGGGGCGGTCTACCTCGCTAGTTCCTCAACTAGAGAAACTAGCCCAGTGCGTTTTGTGTACCTGTGAAGATAATCTGCTTGGCGTTTGTTGAGGTCGGACATACGGGCGCTTAAGTTTCATAAATGGTTAGACATATCCGTCAGACTTCGTAAGACAATGTAGTTGCTTGATATTCAGAAGCTAAGAACTAAAGGTTATAATTTTTATACAAATTTAATCACTAACACATTTAAAAATAATTTTGTAGTTTAGGTCACCTATGCGTGTTTTAATCAATAGCATATTATTTAAGTAGGCTGCGTTTACTTATGCAAACTAGTTTTATTCAATAATTTTCTAAAATAGCTTCCTTTATGGTACAAAAATATTAGTTCGACGTGTGGTGTCAACTCACACATTGTCAAAACATAGCGTGCATTTTGGATATGGGTACGTCCGTGAGGCCATCAACATGGCATCTGTAGGGGAATGGTGATAGCGCGGTACGAACACACCCCCTGACTGCTGGCTGCAAATGCACACGCAGGCCTCAGCACATCTGCTAGCATGAGTCTACGGTGGAAGAACTTCTCATCATCATAGCCGTGCTGGGAATGGCAGCTTATTTTGCCTATCAGCTTATTTTGAGTAATCCAGAAACCTCGAGGCTGGTGGCATTTGTAGCCCTAGGGCTCGTGGGTAGCTATGCGTTTGTTCGCTTAGCCGTGTATATGGTTAAGCAAATGCGCCGCCGCAGGCGCGACAAAACTCGCCGAGCAAGTGAATCAGTACGCCGCCGTAACGACGCTGTGCGGCAAGTGTTAAGCCTTGCCAAGCGCTACGGTGGCACGCTCACCGCAGCTCAACTTCATGCAGAAAGTAACTTTGGGCTAGACGAAAGCCGCCACTGGCTTGAGCATGCCCGCAACCTAGGTGAGGCTTATACCGAACCCGGTGAGCGTGGGGTAGTGATTTATGTATTTCCAGGCCTATTTCCTAAACGATTGGCCCAAACTAGCGCTGACGACAGCGCCAGAACCCGCATTTACAACCTGGTGCAAGGCTTAAAAGGGCGCAGTTCAGCGCGGGTTCAGCGCAAAGCGGTGGAGGTAAGCAAAACCATCTTTGAATTTTTGCCCAGAGTTCACAATGTTGTCAGCAGCGACTATGAAGTTTATACAATTAAACAAGTTGCGCTGGATTATTTTCCCACTCTGTTGGAAAACTACCTACAACTAGCCCCCTCTTATGCCCAAAGCAAACCCATTTCAGATGGTCAAACGGCTGAAGCAGTGCTCGAGTCACGACTGGACTTACTTGCCAAAGGTACACAGGAGATGCTCGAGAACTTACATCACAACGACGCGCAAGCACTGCTCAAAAC
>JBCCOX010000045.1:0-15166 GCA_039025155.1 Deinococcota bacterium
TCTGCCTCCACCGACGACACAGGCGACCTCATCGCCTACACGTGGACCTTTGGTGATGGCAGCAGCGCCAACGGCGTGCAAGTTAGCCACGTTTATGAGCAAGAAGGTGAGTTTACGGTTGTACTTACCGTCACCAATAACAATGGCGAAATTGCCACAGCACGCCAGACCGTCACGGTGGGCGTTGTTACCAATCAACCGCCCACCGCCGCGTTTAGCACAGACCCTGCCACGGGCACAGTGCCGCTTACGGTTGTGTTCAACGCTGCAAACTCAACGGATAGTGATGGCACTATTGCCTCTTACACGTGGAATTTTGGGGATGGCAACGTTGCCAGCGGCCCAGTTGTAAGTAACACTTTTACAACTGCAGGCACCTTCCCGGTGACCTTGCTTGTGGTGGATAATGATGGCGCGTCGTCTGTTGTCAGTGAGATTATTACGGTGGACAGCACGCCTTGATGGCGCACACAGCCTACAAGCACCAACAACCTAACTCGGATTACTGCTTTATTTGTGGGCGCAAAAACCCAATTGGCTTAAAGCTGGTGTTTTTTGACAACGGTGACGACGAGGTGATGAGCACGTGTATCATCCCTGAGCATTTTAACGGCTACCCCGGCGTTGTTCACGGCGGCATTGTGAGTGCGTTACTCGATGAAGGCGTTGGCCGGGTCTCACTCATTCACGACCACCACAACCTGATGATGTCGGTGACGCTCGAGGTCAAGTTTCGCCAGCCTGTACCTACCGAAACAGAACTTCGCATCGTAGGTAAGCGGGTCAAGATGCGCGGGCGTTTAGGGCAAGCTGTTGGCAAACTTTACTTGCCAGATGGCAGCGTCGCCGCGGAAAGTAAACTCAACCTTGCCAGTCTACCCGCGCATATTTTGAAAGATAATCCAGAAGCGTTGTTAGGTTGGCAGATTGACTACTAAGACTTACTCAAATTAGAGTTAAAAAGAAATTATTACTGAATGATTCAGCTTGTTCCTAAAATTTTCCCTGACTCAAGTTCTTCGATGTAATACTCTAAGTTGCCCGTAATTTTTCGAAGTATATCGGGGAAATAAAAGGCAAACTCTTCGAAATCAGGAGTGTCGCTATAAGGCCCTCCATGATAATGTCGCATATGTTGAATAATGGCTACTTTTTCCTCATAGCTCAACAACTCAAATGGATTATCCTCACTGTAATTATGAAAATTTGACAAATGGATAAATGAACAACCGAATTTGTATACTGATTCAGTCCATCCTTGTAGCTCATTGGATATCTCCACCATATCTCGATCAGTAATCTTTTTGTTCTTTCCTTTCTTAGTTAGTTTTGTCCAAGCTTGCCCGCTTAAAGTTTGGGTAACTAATCTTTGACGTTCCTCCATATCTGAAATTTTAAGCAAAAAGATTACCCTGATCATTGAATCTAGCTCTTGTCTCAAAATAGAGACCATGATTCCAGGAAGGTCAGTCACCCTCTGAAATGCAGTTACATGCTCCGACGATCGTTTCCTTAGAATCGCGCAAAATTTCTTCATGCTATCCACTCACAGCACCTTAACTCTTCTTTTTAATCTACTGATTAAACTAAAAGGTTTGTTATGGGAACGAGCAGTGACAAATTTGGTTGTTTACGACATCACCACTGCCTCTGGCTCATAAATCACCGAGCTAACATCTGCTGTAAGCTCCGGTTCATCGTAGCTTGTGAGTGCCTCATAAAAATGCTGACTGTTTTCAGTATAAAAACTTTGTGCAATACCTCGTACCAAACGCGGCACGGCAAACCCTAGCCCACTAATTGACGCACCACTAAGCCCCATGGACGGGAGCGCCCCAAAGGTGATGTCATACAGATAGCGCAAATAAGGTGCAGACCCTGGCCTGCGCGCTGTCCACTCAAAGTGCTTGCCTAAATAAGGAAACTGCCCCAAACGGTCATCAGCTAGGTCAGTTGGCGGCGTGTAGCAGTCTGCCCAACGGGCAACATCCGGTGCAATGTTAGCTAATTCGGGGCGTCGGTCAAGGTTCACCTCAAAGCCAGTTCCCACGATTACAAAATCAACCTCTAAGCTGTAGCGCGCGCCATCTAATCGCAACACGTCAATGCTAATGCCTTCAGGACGATTTGTTAACGTTTGCCACTGGCTACCGGGGTGTAAATGGAACCCTGCATGCTTGGCGGTGCGCAAAAAGGTCTCTTGCGGTGGAGGCTGGTTTAAGTCGAGGATATGCTTGGTGAAGGCCCAACGCTCGGCATCTGGCAGATCTGCTTGATGCTGTAAAAAGCCACTAAACTCCATCCAGCGGTAGGGGTTAATACGGGGAAGTTCGCGCCGCCGGAAACACAGGTGGACCTTAGCAGCACCTTGCTCGAGCGCCGTTGCAGCATTATCAAAGGCAGATGCACCCGCACCTAACACAGCAACGCGCTTGCCTTTCAAGGCGTCAAAGTTAATGTCCTCAGCCGTATGTGCGTAGCGGTCTTTGGGAAGTGATTTGGTAATAAACTCTGGAATTACCCAAGTGCCACCGCCTGCCATGCCCGTAGCCCACACAACGCGCTTGGCACGCAACATCTTGCCATTTTCCAGTTGAATGGTAAAGACCTCATCATTAGCAGGTGGTGGGATAATCTGTACAACCTTAGCGTCATTGCGAACAGGTAAGCTTAAAACTTGCTTGTACCAGCGCAAATAGTCCATCCACTGCCCTTTAGGAATTTTGCCAAGCGCGTGCCACGCAGCCTCACCAAACTGAGCTTCGTACCACGCGCGAAAGGTCAAACTAGGGATGCCAAGGTCGGGCCCGGTGACCTCTTTGGGTGTGCGCAAGGTTTCCATGCGGGCATAGGTTTCCCAGGGACCTTCTTTGCCTTCTGGATTATCGTCTAGCACAAGCACGCCAGCAATGCCTTGACGGCGTAGCCCAAACGCTGTGGCGAGGCCAGCTTGACCTGCCCCCACAATGATGACGTTGTAGGTAGTGTTTTGGTAGGTAGTGTTTTGGGTGATGTCATCATCGTAATTAACCCAGACTCGAGACGGGTAATTGAGTAGCTCGAGGTCGTGCTGAACTCGAGCACTTAACGCATCAAGTGAGCTTGGCTGAGACATGGTATGTCCTTTCTTAGGGTGAGTAGTGTGCTAGGTGAGATTAGATTTACGCTGCAATATTCTTGTGTTAACGGGAACTTTATACAATATATATGTGGCTTACAATTTACATAGCTTCCCATTCAGCCATATTTTATAAAATAACTTGTGGGACAAATGCCTCAATAAGGGCAAAATTTATGCAGCTAAGTGCATAATCATCTCATGAGATGCTGGCTAGAGCCACATCCACAGACGGATAAAGATTCGTTGTGACGACGTAAAATGCGCTAGACTAAGCTCATGGACGGGCTCCGTGTGCTCATTGCTGACGACCATCCGCTGTTTCGGGTAGGACTTAAATATGCTTTACAAGCCCAAGGCTTTGAGGTAGTTGCTGAGGCCGCCAACGGTCAAGAAGCCATCGAAATGAGTCACTATTACGAGCCAGATGTCGTCTTGTTAGATGTCAAAATGCCCGAGGTCAGTGGCGTGTCAGACGGGATTGCAGCTTGCGGTAAAATCCGCAGCCAACTGCCTGACATTGTTGTGGTGATGCTTACGACGTTTGAAGAGCAGGCCATTATTCAAGCGGCACGTGCAGCCGGAGCACACGGTTTTTTTTCTAAAGAGACTGAACCCAATCAACTTGCCCGGCAACTTCAAACTATTTTGCAAAACCCCGATCAAGACTGGCTTCCTAAAGTTGAGTTACCCGACCTCACACCACGGGAAATGCAAGTGTTACAACTCTTAGGTGAGGGGCACACCAACAAACAAATGGCCAAAGTCTTGGACCTTAGCCCAGAAACGATTAAAGATTATTTACACGGGGTTTATCGCAAATTAGAAGTTAAAGACCGCTTAGCTGCTGTCAACCGGGCGCGCAGCTTGGGCATGTTACGGCTCGATAGTTAAGCCTACAACCCCATGCCAAATCGAAAGAATAAAGTCGTCGTGTACATCGTCTAAGGCTACGCTCTGGCTGCGCCGTACTCCGTGAACACGCGCGATTTAAGGGTCACGTCCTAACACTTAAACCTCACGTTGATATTACTCCCATTCAATTGTGCCGGGTGGTTTACTGGTGATGTCGTAGACAACGCGGTTGACCTCAGGGACGCTGTTCACGATGCGGTTAGAAATCGTAGCTAAAAAGTCGTTGGGAAAGCGCGTCCAGTCTGCCGTCATGCCGTCTTGGCTCGAGACAGCTCGCAGTGCCACGGTGTTGGCGTAGGTGCGCCCGTCGCCCATCACCCCAACTGAGCGCAGGGGTGTAAGGACGGCTAGGGCCTGCCAGGTTTCATCATAAAGCCCAAACTCGCGCAAGCCGCTAATAAAGATGTCGTCTACATGGCGTAAGACCTCGAGCCTCTCCTTGGTCACCTCACCTAAACAGCGAATCGCTAACCCCGGCCCTGGAAACGGGTGTCTATCGCGCAAGTGCGGGGGCAAACCAAGCTCACGAGCAAGTTCGCGGACTTCGTCTTTGAACAGCGTGCGGAAGGGCTCGAGCAAGCTAAACTGCAAATCGTCCGGTAGCCCGCCTACGTTGTGGTGCGACTTAATATTAGCCGCCCCGTGCCCACCTGACGACTCAATCACATCTGGATAAAGCGTTCCCTGCGCTAAAAAGGTAAACTCGCCGCCAGCTTGCGTATCAACTTGTAGCGCGCGGGCTTGCTGGCTAAAGACCTCAATAAATTCTCGCCCAATGATTTTGCGTTTGGCTTCGGGGTCCGTCACGCCAGCCAGTGCATCTAAAAAACGTGCCTCAGCATTCACCGTAATTAAGTTGATGCCAAGGTCGCGCAGCGCTCTGTCCACGTCATCAGCCTCGCCAAGCCGCAAGAGGCCGTGATCTACAAAGATAGCGGTGAGTTGGTCACCTAGCGCGTGGTGTAAAAGGAGCCCTAGGGTGCTCGAGTCCACCCCACCAGAAATCCCTAGTAGAACCCGCTTCTTACCCACTTTTGCATGAACGTCCCGCGTGAGTTCGCTGATAATATGTTCTGGGGTCCACGTTTGGGAAATACCCGTTTTAGCCACAAAATGACGCAACAACTCACGACCTTTAGGGGTGTGTTGCACTTCTGGATGAAACTGCAGACCGTACAAACCTTTGGCCTCGTGTGCCATCGCGGCAACTGCTGTGTCGGCTGTGCTGGCACAAACCTCAAACCCAGTTGGCATCTCTGTGACGCTATCGCCATGACTCATCCAGGCGACAAAGTCACCCTCAACATGGTCAAACAAGTCACCTTGATAGTCGGTGAGAAGCGCTTTGCCGTATTCACGCACACGACTTGCACTCACCTGACCGCCAAGTGCTTGCGCCAGTAAATGCATCCCGTAGCAAATAGCCAAAATGGGCAAGTTTGTGTCTACCAGACCATCTGGAAGTTGCGGCGCGCCGTCGTCATAGACACTGGCGGGCCCGCCAGATAGCACAATACCTTTAGGAGATAGCGCCAAAACCTCAGCAGTTGTGCTGGTCGCTGGCAAAATGATGGAATAAACGTGGAGTTCGCGCAAGCGCCGGGTGATGAGGCGGGTATACTGCGAGCCGTAATCCAGCACGACAATGCAGTCACCCTGATAGCCAGCTTGCTGTGTAGACTCTTTAAGCTGAGGTGAAGGTTGCGTCATGACCCCTAAGGTATCTGAGGACGCGCGCGATGATTGTAACTCAGAATGATTGTAATTCGTAATGACTGTAACTTGAAGTTACTGGAGTTCGGGGTCGTCTTCGGGCAGGGGAATCTCGAGCGTAATTGCCCCCGTTTGCGGCACTGTGATGGTTTGAACCTCTGAAAGGGCATTGCGAAACCGCGCCCGCACCTGCCAAACACCCTCACGGTCCAAGAAAACTCGAGCTGGTACCGTCGCAACTTCATCGCCCGGTTCATGAACTGAGCCTTCCGGACTTACTACCACTACAAGTTGCGCTTGAGAGATACGATTTGGTCGGATGTTAACGTTTAAAGGATAAAACTGTGGGAGAGGGAGCTCAACATCACGATCAGGACAGTCGCCACGGAAGAAGCAAAGCCCATTCACAGCAATGAGTATAATGACACCTATCGCAACGAATAGTAATGTCAGCCACACCGGTCGCCAGGAGCGTTGTGGTTTTTGTTTTTTAACTGGACTGTAGGTTTTGGGAAACTTTTGACTGGCAGCAGCGTCTTGCGGGCTGCTTTTTTTCTTGCTTTCAACCGTGCGTACTTTTGCACCCGTAGGTAGACCCTTAACAAACCCACCATCACCGTCTGTTGTAGGCGCAGTTAAGACACTTGTAGGGGTATCTTCGGTTGAGGGTTGACTACTGGACGCACTTGCTGAAGAACTCGACGGCAAAATATCTGACAAGTCGCTGAGGCCGCTCGCACCGGCTGCACCAGACGCAGCGGGCGAACTAGGTTGCGGTGGTGTATCCATAAAGTTGATGTCGTCAGCAGAGCTTGTGTCTGCTGCTGTGTCTGCTGCTGTGCTGGACACGCCAACAGGAAAGTCTACATCGCGAGCGTCCGCGCGAGATTCAGGTATGGGTGTGACCTCGAGCGCTTGTTGGGCAAGTGGATTGTCAGCCGCTGTTTCGTCATCTAAAAATGAGGGGGGTTGGCTAGGCACGTCGCTAAAGCCCTCGAGTTCAAAATCTGCGAGTCGCTCCCCCGACTCTATGCCAGCATGCGCTGTAGTTTTAAACGTTTCTGTGTCGTTATCTTTGAAGTCAAGTTCAAAATCCAAATCCCCGAAGCTACCGGCTGTATCTGGTGTACTGACACCTGCAGCATCAACATCTTCAAAAGAACTTGGGGAACTTGTGTCATCACCTGGCCAGCTAAACTCCTCATCTGCTGCTTGAGAAGACGTGCTTACAGGTGTGCTGTCACTGGCTTTACTGCTAGGGCTTTCATCCCCCATAACTAGCTCGAGCTCAGTGAGTAGGGTGGGGGCATCTGGGCGTTTGTCGGGGTCATCTGCAAGGCAGGTTGCCACCAATTTAGTAAGTGCCCTCGGTAAAATATGCCCAGCAAGGTCATAGACTGACTGGCCCCACGAAAAAATATCTCCTTTGAGGCTTACACCGCCTTCGGGCGGGGCAAAGCGGGCGTCTTGGGCAGGCCAGTTCACGCCGTAGCCCTCGAGCAAATAGTGACCGCCTTCCACCATAAACCGACTTGGCGAAATATCACCGTGAATGACCTTCGCGTGGGTAGCTGCAGCAAGAGCTTTGGCGGTATCTAGCAGCAGCCGCAGCGCGTCTTCTTTGGTAGCGACTGAGCTAACGGCTTGGCGCTCTTCACTGTGGGCAACCACAACTTGTCCCATCGTTTTTTCGCTGTTGTAACGCGCTGCCAAAATACTAGGAATAGTATCTGACTCGAGCCGCCCTACAGTCACCCGGGGGCGGTCTGGAAAGACATAGATCAGCACGGGCAACCCCGTCAGCGGATCAACACCTAACAGCGTGCGGTGTTTACCGCGTTTGCTGAGCGTGTCTTTGACTTGATAGCGCGTTGTTTTTGTCATAAGCAGATACCCAATCTTGCAAAGTTAATCTGTAATTCTAGTGAATACATACCAAGTAAAAGATAAAATGCAGTTCAAATATACGATGCTGCTACCTGCGAGCTTAGATACTCTTGAGCTTAGATACTTTTGAGCTAATGTAGGTTTTAATCATCGTAGGTTTTAACCAACTTAGTTTTGAGCTAATGTAATTTTGAGCTAATGTAGTTTACACGTGTGTTTTGCTACAGAACCATTACTTTTGAACTATTGCGAGTTCAGGCGATGACCGTCTAGTAGGTAGCTTAAGCTGAGGCTTGCGCGTAAGTCGAAGGTCGTATGTTAAGAAACGCTTATCAGCAAATTGAAAGACGCCAGACAAGACCAACGTTATAGCTGCGTATATCTAAGGGTGTCAAGCTATAGTTACCCTCCATATCTGGTGTCATCTCCGGTGGTGTCAACGCACGCCAAAACGCACGCCGAGCGCTAGTTGAGGTGAGCGCAGTCAGCACGCACTACATCTTACACCTTGCCATAGTTTACGTCAGACCAGCGTGTAAATGGCGTTCTAGCTGTCTCTGTCTAAGCTTTGTTCAAGCTTAGTGTGTAATCTTTCACGTATGAAGGCAGCATTTAGGCCTGCGAGCGCTACGTAAACATCTTTCAGGAAGACCATTTCACGCTATTGTGAAGTTACATGATAGACGAGCAGCTTATCCTTAACGCACTCAAAACAGTTGATGACCCTGAACTTCATCAGGATTTGGTGAGTTTGGGTATGGTCAAAGAGATTAGCCTGGCCGAAGATACGCCACACATCATTATTGAACTTACTACGCCAGCGTGCCCGCTTAAAGGCAAAATTGAGGCAGATGTAAAGACGGCTTTAGCTGCTGTGGGGGTAACTGGGGTGACGCTCGAGTTCACCTCCCAAGTGCGCGGCAGCAAACAAAATGACAGCTTGCCCGGCGTACAAAACGTCATTGCGGTTGGTTCGGGTAAAGGCGGCGTGGGCAAGTCTACAGTAGCTGCCAACATCGCTGCTAGCTTAGCTAATGAGGGTGCTAACGTGGGGCTTTTAGACGCTGACATTTACGGGCCTAGCCAAGCGCACATGTTTGCTGTAGGCGGGCGCAGGCTTATGGCAGATGAAGATAAAAACATCATCCCGTTACGAAATTACGGCGTGAAAGTATTGTCCATTGCCAACTTGGTTGAAGACGGTCAAGCGCTAACTTGGCGCGGGCCCATCTTGCACGGCACACTCACGCAGATGTTGCAGCAAGCGCTGTGGGGTGAGTTGGATTATCTGATTATTGATTTACCGCCGGGTACGGGTGACGTGCAGTTGTCGCTCTCGCAACTGGTTGCAGTTACTGGCGCGGTCATGGTCACAACACCGCAAGATGTTGCCCTTATGGACGTAAAACGCGCTTACACCATGTTTCGTAAAACACACATTCCAGTGCTTGGCATCATTGAAAACATGGCCTATTATCAACTGCCAGATGGCAGCCGCGATTATATTTTTGGTGAAGGGGGCGCGCAAAGTTTTGCTGAGGCAGAAAACATCCCGCTACTTGGTGAGGTTCCCATCACCAGAGCGCTGCGGGAAAGTGGCGACGCGGGCAAACCCCTAAGCCTAAGCGACCCAGACAACCCAAGTGCAGCCGCGTTAATTGCTGCTACAAAGACGCTTGCAGGGCAAATTAGCATTCAAAACTTGATGACCTTGCCGATGCTGTAGGCGTTGTCTACGGTTGCCAAAAGCGTATAACAACCATGTTAAATGCCCTATAGAACATTATGTCACAGTGGTTCAAAGATAGATAGGGTTGCTCTC
This sequence comes from Deinococcota bacterium, assembly GCA_039025155.1. GTDB lineage: Bacteria > Deinococcota > Deinococci > Deinococcales > Trueperaceae > JBCCBI01. The sequence goes on from JBCCOX010000045.1 coordinate 9,456, forward strand.
TATGGCAATTGAAAGCGTCCCAACCATTGTTGTTGTAAGGCACTAATCTTTTGCTGTATTTGAATGACTTCAAGTGTCATGGGATAGTTTAGCTTAACTTCAAGCTGGTTCACTAATACAGGTTCTGTATCCTCAAAACTCCATTCGTAATCTGCTAACGGCAATGTGTGAACTACTTGCAAAACCTCATCGCTTTCGATGGTCAGAAGATGAAAGATACGCTTGAATGAAAAGGTGTGGTCAATGGTTTCCCAGCGGCGGTCTGGATCACCAATCTCACCGAGCAATTCCATAATTTTGTGGTTCTTGGTTAGGGTTTGAGTAAAGCTGTAAGCACCTTCTTCAACCTTCTCCCAGTCACTATATTCAACTTGGAGGGTTCGTTCAAAACTAAGGATACGTCTGCCAAGCGTAGTATGCCCATCCTCTTCAATAAAAGCTGACAATAGTAAGGCTGTGTCTGACTCACTTAGGCTAAATACTGCAAAAAGATAAGAGCTCTCTCGATTTGAGCGTGATCTGGCAGGAGTTGGTGCAATTGGCGATTTTGCAGTGCAATACATTGCTTGAATGTCAATATTATCTTGATTGATGAGTTCAGCTACGTCAAATGTAGCTTTTAAAGCTGCTCCATTTTGTATTTCGAGATTGTAACTAGGTTGAGAACAGCGGCTTCCCATAATTGGATCAAAATAAAATGTAGGAAAATCCGCGAATACTGGAAACTCTGGGTAAGTAAGTATTACACCGTAAAGTTCTTGTTCAATTAAAGGTAATGTCGTTTTAGGCTCTACGGGTAAAGCCCCCTGAGCTAATGATAAACAACTTGTTAAGCATAAAAAGGCTATAAGAAGCTTAAAAATTTGATACCTCACAAGTTAGACCTAGCTTAATGGTGATGGAAGCACGCGGATAAGTACGCTCTTTAGCTGCCATCACTACTTATAACTACGTAGGTATGGATAGTGGATGCTCAGCGCGGGGTCATCCACACCTCGAGATGCCTGTTTTGCGGCAACGAAAAGCTACCCTGAAACGTTTGATGGCTGCGCGCACGCGCTTCATAGGTGTAGTCACCTGCAGGTAGGTCAAAGGTAGCCGTGGGGCCGGTTTGCTCGAGCACCGCAATGAGCCCGCTGCCTTGCGCAGTTAGCGATACGGTCGCCGTTCCGGGATACACTGTGATAGCAATGGGATACAGGGCTACTTCGTTATCAGTGGTGGTGTTGCTAGTGCGCAAACTCATATTAGGTAGGCGGGTATCACCGCCGTTACAACCACTGACGAGCGCAACACTCACAAGGCTGGTGACGATAAGCATAATGGTAGATGTAAGCCTTAGCAGTAAACGTCTCATCATTTCAGCGTTAGTATAGCGCACGAGCTTGCATCAAAACAGCGATAATTTCAGCATTTTCATAATCATCATGACTTCTATAAGTATGCCCCGCTGTAACCATGCGCTGTAACCATGCGCTTTAGCCTAAACCTATAGCTCAGTCTCACGACTTAATCTCACGGCTTAAGAGTACATCGCTATCTAGCCATAGAGTTACCGGGCCGTCGTTGATGAGGTGAACCTGCATATCCGCAGCAAAACGCCCTTTGGCAACAGGAACACCAAGCTTATCTACTGCTTCACAAAAGGTCTCATAGAGGCTGCTAGCTTGGTCGGGTGGGGCGGCTTGGGTATAGCTGGGGCGGTTGCCTTTTTTGGCATCTGCAAAGAGGGTAAATTGACTTACCACCAGCGCGCTACCGCCAACATCGCGGACGCTCAGGTTCATTTTGCCAGCGTCATCGCTAAATATGCGCAATTTAACAAGTTTCTGGGCGAGGGCTTGGGCAACCTCAGCATCATCACTGTGACCGATGCCAAGCAGCACCAGCACTCCTTGCGAGATGGCCCCAACCACCTCACCGTCAACCTCAACGTGGGCTTCGCGCACTCGCTGGACAAGGGCGCGCACTAGTTAGGCCGCATCAGTTAAGCCGCATCAGTTAAGCGTGTCTGGTGTGAGTAAGGTGCGAATGCCTATAAGTGCTTGGTGGAGTACATCGCGCTCGGTTTCGTCTAAGTTACCGAGGGTTTTTTGCTGCAGCATCTCGAGCAACTCCATGCTTTTTTGGGCTGTGCTGCGTTGCAACGCGCCACCTTGGGCGAGGCGCTGACTTAGGGGGCTACTGTCATCCCCTAGCGCCGCTTGGGCGGAACTGACAATGGACTGAACAAGACCGATAAACCGTGGGTCAGACATGCTTCTAGCATAGGCTAGCTGCGCTGACAAGCCTAACGACTATCTCCCATTTTGATGAACGCGCTAGCTAACATATACCTTAAATTTTAAGCTATACTGATTTTATGACCTCAGATGTGGCTAAGTTAGATGTGGCTAAGTTGGCAACGCTTAAAGGCCGGGCCGCAACCTTTCAGCCCGACAACCGCTTTGAACGCCTGCAGTACGTGCCAGACGAACCCAGTAGGCTTGCTTACGGCAATGACGACGGCGCACTTCCTAGCCGTTATGTGGTGGATACCTCGCAGACGGCGCTGGTGAAAAATACCAGTCCAGATATTCCCTTTACTTACGGACTCAACCCTTATAGAGGCTGTGAACACGGTTGTGCCTACTGTTATGCACGGCAAACGCACGAGTATTTGGGGCTTTCGAGTGGGCTTGATTTTGAGACGGTTATCCTTACCAAACCTAACATTGCCAGTTTATTAGATACCGAGTTGCGCCGCCCCAAGTGGCAGCCGCAGGTTGTAAGCATGAGCGGGGTGACGGACTGCTACCAGCCGCTCGAGCGCAAGCTTCAACTGACTCGAGGGTGTTTGGAAGTTTTTGCAGCCTTTCGCAACCCCGTGGCCATCATCACTAAAAATCACTTGGTAACACGTGACTTAGACCTGCTGCAAGAGCTTAGTGAGTTTTCTTGTGTGAGCGTGGGGATTTCGCTGACAACCTTGAACGAAGACTTACGCAGTAAGCTCGAGCCGCGTACCAGTACAGCAATGCGCCGCTTAGACGCTGTTCGCAAACTACGTGAGGCTGGCGTGCAAGTTGGCGTGATGATTGCACCCATTATTCCGGGCTTAAACGATCATGAAATTGTTAGCTTGCTAGAAGCCGCCGCAGATGCCGGCGCACAGTTTGCAGGTATGGGCATTGTGCAACTGCCTTACAGCGTGAAAGATGTCTTTGTGGACTGGCTCAACGTACATTACCCTGAACGGGCAGGGCGCGTGCTGAACCGCATCCGCGAGGTTCACGGTGGCAAGCTCAACGACCCGCGTTTCCACACCCGCACCAAAGGTGAAGGGCGTTACGCTGAGCAACTTTGGCAGCTTTTTCGGGTTTCCCGCAAGCGGGTCGGTCTTGACCAAAAGCTCAGGACGTTAACACCCGAGCATTTTGCTGTTCCTGATGCACAAGGGCGTCACGCACATCAGCCGTCACTTTTTGAATTAGCCTTGGTTAAAGAAAGCAGTATACGCCCCTCCTAGATTTTTTATGATGTGAGCATCTTACGCCGTACAGGTTTAAGATGACGCTATGACACCCTCACCTGAATCTAGTGTTTCTCAAGTTGATGCTACCGCTAACACGCTGTCGTTTCGTGAGGCAACTCGAGAGGATGTTCCCAACATTGTCCGCATGTTAGCTGATGATGTGTTGGGACAGACCCGCGAAGCCTACGGCGACCCCATTCCCCAAGTTTACTGGGATGCCTTTAGCGCCATCAACCAAGACCCCAACCAGCACTTATTGGTGGCGTGTTTAGAGGCTGAGGTTGTTGGCACCTTGCAACTTAGTTTTTTACCCAACATGAGCTACCAAGGCGGTTGGCGCTCGCTGATTGAAACTGTGCGGGTAGACGCAAGTAAGCGCGGGGCTGGCATAGGTAAAGCGTTTATTCAGCACGCCATTGCGTTGAGCAAAGCTAGGGGCTGCCACATGGTGCAACTCACCACCAACAAACAACGCGATGACGCCATACGGTTTTATGAACGCTTGGGATTTACAGCGAGTCATGAAGGTATGAAGCTATTTGTGTGAGGCGCGGTTGTGCTGGTGATTGTATTGGCGAACCTGCTCGAGGTCGTAGTTGGCAACAAACACCTCACGTCCTTTGGCGGCGCTTACCTGTTTGTAGTTATTCATGCCATATTGCAACTGCCACGCTTGCACATTGGCAAACGCATATAACTCGCGGATTTCGGGACAGTCGTCATAGGTCATTAACCAGTTGTGAGGGCATGTTTTGAGTGTTTCAGCAAGTTGCTCATGATCAAATGAAGTGTGCAAAACACCTTTTTTGCCGTACAACCTTGACCCACTGGTGCGGTAATACGGTGGGTCTAAAAAGATGAAGACATTTTCGCCTGAATGTTGAACAGGTTCTTCAAGAACGGCTTGATAATCTCCGTGGCTAATGCGCGCGCCCACTAACACATCTGCTAAGCGCGCTAGACGGTGAACCGAAGACTGTGTAAAACGGCGTTCAAAAGCACTTTGAGAGTAGCCGCCAGCGTCTACCGTGCCAGAAAAGGTAATTCGGTTGAGTACAAAAAAACGCACGGCATACTCGAGCTTACCCAAGCCATCAGCCTGCTGCACATAGCGCTGATGTAGTTCTCGCCCGTCGTAAGCGTGTTCGTAAATGTCCGTAACAGCGTCAACTAATGGGGTCAGATTAGTCTGCGCCATTTCCCAAAAACACATGAGATCGTAGCTGAGGTCGTTGATCCAAAAACTCGCCTCGGGAACGTGTTGTTTGAGGCTTAAAAAAACCGAGCCGCCCCCCACCAAAGGCTCGCGGTAGGCGTCAAACTCAGGAACCAGCGGCAAAATTTGGCGCAGCGCCCGCGACTTGCCACCGGGGTAGCGCAAAGGGCTTTTTATTAACTTGCGTTGAGGAGGTTTGACAGTCATAAAGTTGGGTTAGATAAGGCGGCGTGCAACGTTGTTGGTGTAAAAGGCTCGAGCATTCTTTATTGTACTGTGTACGGCATTGTACGGTGTTAGGCGTAAGCTAGCTACATGACATGTTTATTAGCTGCACTAGACCATGTCCAACTGGCCATGCCAGCCGGCGAAGAAGCTAGGGCTCGAGCTTTCTATGAAGGGATTTTAGGACTCAACGAACTCACTAAACCAGAACCTCTGCAAGCACGGGGCGGTTGCTGGTTTGAACACGCTAGTGTGGCGGTTCATTTAGGTGTTGAGGCTGAGTTTCGACCTGCTCGCAAAGCGCATCCTGCGTTTGTGGTGCGTGATTTAGACGCTTTAGCTAGCAAACTCACGCAAGCAAGTTATGACGTAACTTGGGATGAGGCGTTACTGCCAGAGATTCGGCGCTTTTATGCATATGACCCGTTTGGGAATCGGCTCGAGTTTTTGACACACCTAACTCACAAAGACTGACGGGACTCGAGTACGTTGCTTTAAGTGTCTTTGACTTGAAGAAGCAGTACAACGACCTTGCAACCTTGCCGTTCAACATCTGTCAACAAAAAAAGGCTACCCGAAGGTAGCCCAGAGGAAAGGGGAAGAGGTTTGGAGGTTGAGAGTTGGGTTAGGTGGTTGGTTAGAGCGTAGCACCAAGTAGCGAGATGGGGTTGCCGCTTGCGTCTTGGACTAAGACTGAACGGAGGCTACCAGCACCTAAAGCAGTGACTTCGTACGTTGTCACTTGGTCATTGACAA
>JBCCOX010000046.1:0-15140 GCA_039025155.1 Deinococcota bacterium
CGAATAAGCTCGTCGTAGTCAGGGTCGTTACTGGTTGACTCGAGGCTGATCTGATACGTGACGTCGCCGTCTTCTTCCTCGTCGTCTAGCCCGGTTACCGTGATGGTTACAGGCACGTCCCAGTTAGTGTCGTCAAACTCGAGGCTGTCGGTTGAAAGTTCGCCTTCTACCTCATCACCTGGTTCCACCACAAAACTTAGCGTGATGTTCACAGGTGCGGTAGGTTCGGTTGCGAGCACAACCTCAAAGGTCGCTTCGGTACCACTTTCGTCAGTTTCTAGAGCTTCTTCGGAAAGTAGAATATCTGGCACAGCTACGACAACAGCGTCTAATAAAATCTCAATTTCGCGGTCGTCGAGTAAGTCAAAGGTCAGTAGCGCCAGAATGGCATCATCTGCCTCTGGGTCCATGAGCAGGTTAAAGACGTCGGCTTGGGCAAAAAGGACTTGGATGCTGTTGTCATCAGCGTTTACCTCAACAGACGGAACACCTGCTGGGAAGTCATCGCTGAGGTCGTCATCCATACCATCATCACTACCATCGTCCATACCATCGTCGGCTCCGTCGTCCATACCGTCATCGCTGCCGTCATCCGTGCCATCGTCCATCATGGCAGCAAGCATAGCGCTAAGTTCAAAACTATCTAGGTCAACGTCCGCCAGGGCCTCACCTGTAACGGTTACAACGACTTCACCATCACTATCCGGCCAGTCGAGCGCCCAGTCGGTAGGCTCGAGCGTGGCTGTAAAGACGGGCAGGGGCGCGTCAACCACGGTGATCTCTGCTTCAAGTTCAATCAACTCGTCATCATCACCATACTCAAAGCTCACCAGGACCGTGACAACGTCATCCACCATGGGGTCGTCTAGCAAGCCAAACGCATCAGCTTGAATGAACAATGCCTCTAAACCATCGTCGGTAAGTGATACGTCCGTTGGCATAATGGCCGTTGTGCCGTCTAGGATGCTCAGCATGATCGTGCTGGTGTCGATGTTGTCTAACAGATCAGCGTCGTCACTATCATCACTGTCGCCGTCATCAGCAGCATCGTCACTGTCGTCATCATCCATCATGTCGTCGAGGCTGATGAGCGCAGCTAGTGTTTCCTCGGTGTTGTCAACCCAGTCGAGGCCCCACTCGGTGGGCTCGAGCGTCAACGCAAAGTCTGGTGTTTCACTTGGCAAAAGCGACAAATCAATGTTGACAATAATCTTGATTGCAATAACGATGCTTACGCCATCACCATCGTCACTGTCGCCATCATCGTTATCATCACTGTCACCGTCATCATCATCGCTATCGTCACTGTCGCCGTCATCATCGTCATCGTCCGAGTCATCACTGTCATCGTCGTCGCTGCCATCACCGTTGTCACCATCATCAAGGTCAATATCCAAGGTGATGTTGCCTTCTAGCAGGAGTTGGAAGAAAACGTCAGCACTGATGGTTACTGATTCACCTGTGACTGGATCAACCGCAACAATTTCGGTATTAACACCAACACCCACAGTGATGCTTACGCCGTCACTATCAGTAAAGCTAAAGCTGTCGTTGTCTTCGTCTACATCGTCTACATCGACATCAACAGCATCAAAATCGTCGTCGTCATCATCATCGTCACCATCATCACCGTCGTCTGGCAGGTCACCAATGCTGAACTCAAAGTAAATCTCGAGCGCAAACGTACCCTCAACCGTGGTGAGCAAGTCTAGGTCTAAGCTGATGCCACCTTGCACCACAATCTGGAAGAACACGTCAATGCTGATGGAAACTGTTTCTTGTGTAACAGGATCAATGACAATGATGTCGGTGTCGTCGTCAATATGCACATCAACATCGTCACCATCATCACCTGGCACGGTGATAGTACCTTCATCTGAATCTGAGTTATTAATATCAATGTCAACATCAATCACAACGTTGACGTCACCACCACCGTCATCTTGTCCAGGACCCACTAAGTCAATAACATCAACCAGTTCGACCGTTGCGCCACTCGCCACCGTAAAGCTGATGGTGACGATGTAATCCTGCCCGGGAATAGGCCGGTCGATAAGTGCGTAAGCCTCAGCTCTGGTTAATAGTGCACGTAGCTGATTAGCACCTTGTTGTCGTATTTCACTTGGGATAGCAGTGCTATCGATACTGATGCGAATACTATCTAGGTCAATATCGTCTATCGCACCATCATCATCACTGGTGATGCGGAACGCAACATTGCTATTGGTATTGCCTTCGTAGTTGGTATTCCAAGTATCAGGTTGAACGTGGAAGTCGTAGTCGTCTTCAACGGGGTCGCCATTGTCATCGACAATGTCATCGACAAACACCGTAATCGAGATTGCCACGATAACGCCATCAACCAGATTACCGTCAACCTGAACTTGAACGCCTGCTTGCAAGAGTTGGAACAAGACCTCTACAGAAATATCAACGCTGGTGAGGCCACCATCATCACTTTGGGAAATAACTGTGTCTGAAGAAAGTTGAATGGTGTAGTCAGTACCTTGACCGCTAATGACGAAGACGTTTGCACTAATGTCAACATCAATAACGATGCCCACTTCAGTAATTGGTGCTGTAACGTCACCATCATCAGCATCACCGTCATCAGCATCAGAATCACCATCGTCGGAGTCGTCCGAATCACCATCGTCAGAATCATCGCTGTCGTCATCATCAGAATCACCATCATCTGAGTCATCACTATCGCCGTCATCTGAGTCACCATCATCTGAGTCATCACTGTCGCCACCGTCGGAGTCGTCCGAATCACCATCGTCGGAGTCACCACCGTCGGAGTCATCTGAGTCACCGTCATCCGAATCGCCATCATCAGAATCGTCATTATCTCCGTCGTCACCATCATCAATAGAAACTTCAACGGAGATAAACACACTGACATTCACAGTTATGTTGTTGGCTTGGAATGACAAGCCCACTTCAAACTGACCTGCAACGTCACCCACAACATCTAGCAAGGCGGCAACATTAAATTCTGCTTGTAACTGCCCACCGACAATCACAGCATTTGTGGGCGCAAGTGAGCCGCTGTCACCTGATAGCTCGAGGCTATCTAAATCAATATCTGCAAGAGCTGCAACTGTACCCGCAATGGTTGCTACAACGGTATCGTCTGCGTTGTCGTCAGTATCATCATCGTCATCATCAAGTGTGAAATTGGTTGTATCTAAATCAAATGAATAGTCCTCTGTATCTCGCTCGATGCTGGCAATGACAGCCAACGTGGCACTCACTTGCACGTCAATGACGACAATTTGTCCTTCTTCAACGTTTTCAATCGTGAGTGATGCATTAATCTCTACAGATGCAAAAAGAAGCACCACATTACCCACAGGAACGTCGTCTAAGGTAAAGTTCCCAGCGTCGTCGGTTGTGGTTGTGATGCTAGTTCCCTGCACGCTGACGTCGATACCAGCCAGTTGCTGAGTGCTAAGCCCGCTAACAGGTACGAATGAGCTAACGTTACCCTGAATTGTAGCTGTGGGTGTGGGTACTGGGTCAGTTGTATCGTCTGTGCTACATCCCCATAGCACAAGTGCAACAAGTGTATACCCTAAAATCTTCCAAAACTTCATAAAACCCCCTGCATGTCACGCATGTGTGCGCGTAATCTACCTACTTAAAACGTGTAACGAAGAAGATAATGCAAATGTAACGTTGTAGTTGCGTATTGAGGCAAACCTCGAGCAAGACAGCACCAGCTTGATTTATATGTGTGCTGTGGTGCTCGAGGTACAACTTTCACCCCCTCTCCAGTCTTGGATATTAGGCAGGTTGTTTCTAGCACGTTTCCAACCCAAACTTGCTAGACTGAACTGCCTATGACGATCATCACAAGTACGTACACGTAGTTAAGCCAAATATGCTGCAAGTCTAGCTACTTACTTACGTTCGCCCGAACAACTTTTTGTAGTACAGCTTGTGCTCTATGATCATCGGACGAAAGTGTAGAGCCTTAGGTCTGAACGCAACCTGAACACTTGAACTATTTATCTGTTGGGCTTAACTAGATGTAGACTTTGCCGTATATGTACGTGTGAGATGTCTTAGCGTATTGTTTTGCACTTGTTCTCTGTAAATAGGCATGGTATATGTAAACAACTAGTTACTTAACTAAGATGCGAACTTTGTGCCTCGAGGCAACCCATTGCAGCGACAAGAAACCCTACTAGCAAGCACAACTCGTGTACAACTAGCCTGATAGTTTGTTGGGCTGGCTAAGCTGCTTCGGCGGCTTTACTTGACAAGATAAATTGATAAGCTCCTTTACAATTAATGAATAGATGACGTGAGCTTGACTGTGCAAAACAAGACGCTCGTAGTATAGAGGTTTGTGACACACATAATGTGAGCCAAGTTTCATTCATCTTGAAGATGGTGTCAGCTTTTTTGCCGTTTCATACACTTTTAGTGCTGTTTTAGATCAAATTATCTGCCATTTTTCTCACAAGCGTAAAAATTTAGCACGATTACCAGTAGCTATTTTTACTACCAGAACAGGCTTTACAACATCTGGCGTGGCTTAACTAAATTGATGAGAGTACATTTGGCAATGTAGCTATCCTGACAGATTAACTGACCATCATTGTTTCAACATCATCTACAGCGCGTTGTGAATATATATGTGTATAGCTTGAATATACGCATACTTGTATTCAAATTTTGAGGTGAGGATTACCATGCAAGCGACTGACAAAATAACGTTTATACAAGCACTCGAGTCATCTTGGAGTTTGGCATCGAGCACCAAATGGACACAAGCCAATCCAGCTTCAGGTCAATGTGGTGTAACCGCACTTGTCGCCCAGGATGTTTTGGGTGGCGACATACTCAAAACCAAATACGGCGACATATGGCATTTCTATAACCGTATCGAGGGTGAGGTTATTGATTTTACCAAAAGCCAATTTGAGGCATCTATTTGCTACGATCATCACACTGCAACTCGGGCAGAAGCGTTTGCTGACACTAACGCTGAACAATACGAGTACCTGAGCACAACTGTTCAACAACATCTAGGTAACACTCCATAAGCATTGATAGTTGTTTAACCTTTGTCAGTGACAACACCAACAACACATTCATAATTTCGTTGCTAGTTCATGGCATCTCATTTGCAATAATCAACGAGTTTGACAAGCAGTGAAGATGATGTGCGTTCACGTTAACGACACTCAAGATCATCATTTACATCATTGGCAGTGTGATAATCATTTTATCGAGCTAGCTTGACTTAGCTACCCACATGATGACTTTACGATGCCCGAGTAACGTCTTACACAGTTGACAATAAACAGTCTGATGACACCTGAACTTCTAGCAATGCTCACAAAGGAGCTACCCATGACCCGCTTTCGTTTTCTTTGTCTTATGAGCCTTGGACTCTTCTTATTGGTAAGTTGTTCAGGTGGGGGTGGCGGTGAACCTAACGTTGAACCCAGCCCTGAGGTAAGTGTGGGCGGGTTTGTGGCTGAACAATCCCGCAACGTCATCATCATTATGACGGACGACCAGCTCGAGCAGGCCCAAACTGGTATTCAGGACTTAAATGATGCCATCGCGATAGCTGAGGCAAGTCGTGGAGTTGTCTCAGATACACCCGCCATTCGTGGTATGAACGCTGCCGTCATGGGGCTTCTACAAACCCAGCAAACTATGGACGGCGAGAATGTAACTCCACTGTTCAACTTTGCCCGAGAATTTGTAGTTGCAGTACAAGCGGACGGCGAAGTCATTGCCACAAGCCCTTTAACCCGCTTGACGAGCGATACTCCAGATGATCTTGGTACAGGTACTCAAAGCCGTCTAAGCTTTGACTTGGACATACCTACAGATGAAGACATTGCTCTACTCATTGCTGAACCTGACGGGCGCGGCAATTGGATTTGTAAAGGTTTGCTCGAATACCAAACCCTCGACGGGCAGCGTACGGTTGCCAGCGAACAAAGTATCTACAACTTCCCCAGCAGGCTTGGCGGAGGTGATGACAAGTTCAATACAGGTCTGTTTCAATTTAACGAGTTAACCGCTAATCTAGCGTCTCGTACCGTGGCAACCTCAGCGAATGTTATGGCTGACGATTTACCTGATAACTCGGTCCAAAATGCCATTGTTACTTTAGAGGACGCAGCTGAGTTTCAAGATGGTAGCTACAGGTTTTGTAACAACCCAGACCTTGCTCGTAATCAAGTCACAGCTGACATCAACTGGCAAAGTGACATCTTCAATGTTGGCAACCTACCACCTGACACAAATCCCGACCTTACTCAAGGTGAAGCGGCTGTTTACGACTTTTCGATTGCGTTATTGCTAGAAACTATCAATGAACAAGATGCTGACGGTAATCCTGTAGTGAGTAACCGCCTAGTAGGTTCTTCCCCTATTGACATTGACGGTAACGTCAATATTGACCTAGTGAGAAGTTCTCTTGAAAATCTCAATGCCACGCTTTTCTTTACAGATGTTGCCTTTTTTGATGCCGACAAGCGCCGTTTCCCACTGACGCCGTCGTATCAATTTGATGCCTCTGTACAACTTGATGGAGCTGCTACCCAAACACAGCAAGATAACTCTGCAGGCGAGCAGATTGATCTAGGACAGGTTGACGGGGGGCTTGCTTATGTTAGTGGACGCACCCTTGCTGCTAATGGTGAAACCACACCTAATGCCGACGTAATCATGGTGCTTGATGATGAGCAGCTTTCTTTCAACGTAGCAACAAGTGACGAAAATGGCTTTTACGAGTTGCTTATTCCAACCGACAACGTTGATCCATACATTCTCTATGGGCAAGATGCAGCTGCGGAGTTTGGAGGATTAGCAGGCAATGACAATTCAGAGGTGCGTTTTACAGTGCAAGATAGCGAAATTATCTCGCAAGATATTGTGTTGGATGTGCCCTTGCAAGGGGGTGTGCCTTTGCGCGGTACATGCGTTAACACACCTCAAGAAGCTGTAATTCTTAGCACGCAAGCTGAGGTTGATGCATTAAGTGGTTGTCAAAGGTTCAATGTGTTTAGCTTAATCATTGGCAATGCACCTGATGACGGAACATTCCCTCCAACAAACATCACAAACTTGAGTGGACTTGCTCAGTTAGAGCGCGTTGAGGGCAGCCTCCTGATTCAAGGAAATCCACAATTAACCACTTTGAGCCCTCTAAGAAACCTTGAGACGGTAAACGGAGCTTTCTCTATCTTTGAAAATGATAGTCTGGTCACACTTGAAGGGCTTGAGAATCTTCAGAGCATTGGTGGCTTCAGTACGCCTGACATTGGTGGTGGCTCTTTTAGAGTTGGATTAGATATTCAAGTCAACGCAACTTTAGAAAGCATTGCTGCGATTAGTAATGTAACTTCAGTCGATGGGAATATTGTTATCACCAACAATCCACTTCTGGTCAATTTAGAAGGAGTCGAAAACATCGCGAATTACAACAATTCCTACACCGTGTTGGTATCTAACAACTCAAGGCTTACCTGTACCCCTCAGCCGCCCTTTACCGTTGATTTCTCAACTGGTAATGCTGTCAATTGTCCAGCATCTAACTCATTTTAGATGCTGGGAGTGGAAGGATATCAATCATGCGCCTTATCCCGATACATCTAGCAATACCCCAGCTAATATCTCAAACTCAGTCCATCACACAAAGATAGATACTTGTGGTGTCCATATTAGTGTCGCTGCGGTGTCACATAAACCGTCTTGTGCTGGGTAAAGTTCACCGCACCCGGCGGCGCACCTTTGACCTTCCAAACATGCTTTTTGAGGCTGTAGTCAACGGCAACATTATCTGACTCTTTGGCTTTAGAATAGCCAGCAGCCAGCGACGCTGCGTAGACAATGGTTTCAAACGGGACATCTTTACCGCTTGCTTGAACAATCACGTGGGAACCTTGATAACCCTGCACGTGAAGCCAAACATCTAGGCTGCGGGCTACCCGAAACGTGAGGGCGTCGTTGTCTTTGGCATTGCGGCCAACTAGCACGGTGTAACCTTGTGGACTTTCAAAACGCATGCCTGGGGTTGCTCGGTATTGTTGTTTGGGTTGCTTAACATGCTCTTTGTAGAGGCTGTCTAACTCAGCATCACCTATATCATCTACACGTTTTAGGACTGTTTGGATATCTGCACGTTGTTGCTCGAGCTCAGGCCGCCTTAGGTCCGCTTGACTTGCCCGTTGGTCACGTTTTTTCGCACGCTCATAAAACTTTTGCGCGTTACTTACAGCATCTAGCTTGGGGTCAAGCATTATTTCTAAAGGCTCGCCAGCAAAATCAGTGAGTTCAACCTGACTCGCCGCTTTAGGGACTTGCCACTGGTAGGCCATCAAAACATCTGCTTGGGTGCGAAAGGTATCCGCATCCATAGCGGCACGCACAGCGTTGTCAACATCTTCTAAGCGTTTTTGGAGGAGCTCGAGGCGTTTTTCGAGTGCCATTGTCAAACTATCAAGTTTTGTTTGACGTGCTTCTTGTTTACGCAGTGTCGCCAAATCCGGGCGCTTGAGTGCCTCTTGCATACTCTTTTGAGGATCATCTGCAACCTTTTGAATAGCCGCAACGCTTGCCTCGAGCAACTCACCTGCCAGCACCGTTCCTGTTGTGACACCAGTGAGCACCGCAACCGTCTTGGTGAGTTCAGGACCAAAGCCGTCCACAACCTCACGTAAGGCTTTGAGCTTATGGTCACGGAGGGCATCCATCAAGTCTGTACTAGATGCTTCACGTGGATCTAATTTGTCGTAGGCAGGTGGCGGCACGTAAGGCAGGCCCGCACGCACTTGGCGGTAGCGGTTGATGTCTGCACCAATGTCTCTAGCAGCACCTAGAATCATACCGTCAACATCAGTAACAATGAGGTTGCAGTTGCGCCCGGTGAGTTCAGCGATGAGCACACAAGGCTCAGTTGTCACAAAGCCTGTTTCACCTGCGAAGTAAAAGGAAACCACGCGGTCAAGTTTATGTTGCTCAATGCGCTCGAGCCTCCCTGTCACGCGGGACGCCAGCAAATCCTGAAAACCTATTTTTGCACTTGATACTGGCGGATAGTCTTGACTCACCGTCAGTTGCGCATTAGGCGGTTTGTTGTAAAGCCACAAGGCTTGTTTTTGAGCTTGTTTACCTGTAGATGCTGGCAAGAGTGGCAATACAAACGTATACGCATCTGGAAAACGCCAACGCTGCCGTTCACAGGGAAGTGTTAATGGGTCTAGTGCTTGGGCAAGCAACAAGCCTTCCATAAGGGTTTAGTCTACGTTTTAGAGCTAATGAGGGTATGTATTCAACATCATCTTGCAAGTTAATCAGATACACTCATCACCCGAAAGTATCCGGCAGAATGATCGTGCTAGGCTTTAAATACGAGGGTTTGCGTGTTCACGTTGATGGCAATATCCTCGAGCAAGAAGTTCATTGAGTAAGGAGTTCATCATGCCACACACAACATCTACCAACAAGCAAAGCTTTGTATATCACTTTGAAGCCTGGGTTTTGAAGCCTGGGTTTTGAAGCCTGGGTTTTGAAGCCTACTAGACGGTAGATGGTTCATCGTCAACGCTGCGTATAAAATACCTAGTATGTGATCAAAAGTAGGTCTTAAGAAGATATTTCAGACCATTTCCTATTTGAAGTTAAGGTGTAACTAGATGATACATGAACACAACAAAACCCTTATTGGTAAGTTTCGTGCCGCACTTTATGATGTCGATGAGATCAATTTACTAAGTCAACTCGAGGCTGTGTTTGCGCCAACCTGTGCCATACACCTAGCCTTCCCGTTTGAAGATTTAGCTGGCCCAATAGGCCTCTATGAACAGGCTTATCACCCGCTTGTGAGGGCATTTCCAGACCTCGAGCGGCGCGACTTTATTGTGATGGCTGGTACGTCGCAGGAGCAGCATTGGGTGGGCTGTGCAGGGCACTATATGGGCGTGTGGGAACAGCCTTTTTTAGATATTCCGGCAACCCGTCACGCTGCGTTTATGCGTTATGCCGAGTTTTTTCTAGTAGAAGATAACACCATTGTCGAAATGCAAGCCGTCTGGGACATCCCTCAACTTATGATGCAAGCGCGCGCGTGGCCCATGAGTCCAAGTTTAGGCGTGGAGTGGCTTGTACCCGGCCCGGCCACGCAGGATGGCATCATCACCCAAGCCTATGACCCCGGCAAAGCAGCAACAAGCCTGAGACTAGTTACAGACATGCTCAACGGACTAGCCAAGTCGCCGCAAGGCGTGGAGGCGATGCAGTTAGACAAATACTGGCATCCTAAATTTATGTGGTACGGTCCAGCGGGTATTGGCACGTCGCGCCGCGTTTCCGGGTTTCGCAATTGGCATCAAATTCCCTTTTTAAAAGCCATGCCAGACCGAGGCGTATTTATGGATAAGGGCGTTATGTTTGGTGATGACGACTACGTTGGATTTACGGCTTGGCCAGGTATGCGGATGAACCTTTCAGATGACGGCTGGTTAGGTATTGCGCCATCTAACACGGAAATGAAAATGCGCAGTCTTGATTTTTGGCGCTGCGAGAACGGTCTACTTCGTGAAAACTGGGTGCTGATTGACTTGCTGCACATTTATGACCAGCTTGGCGTTGATGTGTTTGAGCGCATGCGCGAACTGACGATTGCGCGGCAACCACGACCGTTTCAAAAGTAAACTGAGACAATCTATGGGTATCGTATACAGCACCCGCGTGGTATATCATGTGAATGCTATTTGCTGGTGGCCACTCACACCCTTAAGACAGATGCTATGGTGATGTTATGAATCTTGTATTACGTAGTTTAGCTATCCTCACACTGGTAAGCGTAGTAACGTTCGGCACAGCACAACGTCTAGATACCGACCCAGACTTTAATCATGCCCAGCTTGCATCTATTGCAGCTCGCAGGCAGCGGGTGCTGCCGTTTATTGATACCCCCCTTTGGAATGAGGCTGTGGTCTTCGCGGAGAGGGCGCTCGCCAGCGATTCAGACAATCCAGACATCTTGCGCTTTTTGGCGGAAACCTACGCCGACATTTACTGGTTTCGGCAGAGTTTGCGCCGCTGGCAAGACTTAGACGCTGTCACTGATCTGGCAGATGAAGACCGCCGCGGGCTTATTGATGCAGCACAGCGGGTTGGCTTTAACTATTATTTGCGAGAAGACGCTACAGGCGCGCTCGAGTTTCATGAGCTTGCCCTACGCCAAGACCCAAGCAATGTTCATTCCAATGCGTGGTTAGGCAGGTTGTACCTCGAGCTAGGTGAACCTGTTCGGGCCCAGCCCTACTGGCGCTTTTTACTGTCCGAAAATTCCAACGACCGCCGCGCTGCTTACTTTTTGGCGCTGGCTGAAGCGGCTGCGCGCAGTCAGTAGCATAGCTACCAGCACGCTTTAATTATGACAGCCGCCCGCTATCAAAAAATTCAGGCGGTACTCGCCAAACGCCAAGCTGACCTGACTATTTTTGCCGAGCACATTCACAAACCACACAATTTGTCGGCCATGTTGCGCAGTTGTGACGCGGTGGGTATCGGTACTGTCTATACGGTTAACCCCACAGGCGGTGTACCTACCTACAACGAAACCAGCGCCAGCGCCAACAAATGGATTAACCTTCAGGTCTATGAACGCACAGAAGATGTAGTGAGCTTGCTACGCGCGCAAAATATGCAAATTTTAGCAACCTGTGTCTCAGATAGTGCCATCAATTACCTCGAGGTGGACTATACACTGCCCACCTGCATTGTCATGGGCAACGAGCGAGATGGCATTTCAGATGACGTTGCTGAGGCTGCTGACCAGCACATTATTGTGCCGATGGTAGGCATGGTGCAATCACTCAATGTCTCCGTGGCAACGGCGGTTATTTTATTTGAAGCTCAACGTCAACGCCGTGCCAAAGGCATGTATGACAGTCCGCGTTTAAGTGCGCAGGTGAGAACCGCACAAACCTTCAAATGGCTTTACCCCAAGCAAGCTGCGCAACTAGATAAAGCTGGCTTGTCTTATCCTGAGCTAGATAATGACGGGCATATTATTGCATCATCAATTACGGCATAGGTGTAAAGGCTAATAAGCTGGCAAACTACTGAGCAGGCCCTCCAAAGGTTTCACCTTCGATAATCTGTATGTCGCCTCGAGCTGCAACAGCCTTAACAGAATTTAGAGGCATCGTCACTTCAATCAAACTGAGTAGCCAAAATGATGAATTGGTGATCGTCACACCGTACTTTGCGAGTTCATCACCTAAAAACCTGTAGGTAGGTTCCCTTAAAGCTAAGATTTCTTCGGCACTGGCATCGTCAGGTATGTCAAGGTCGTCACAAGATATGATGATGATATTTTCTTCTGGCAGGCTAGGATTGTTAGCAGTATCTTCTGTTACTTTTTGCCATAATTCTGAGTGTACTTTGTCAAATATGTCGGGTACTTTCCCATCAACTAGCACAGGAGCACAGGGCAAATACTGCGTCAGAGTAATAGACTGGGGGAGTATTAGATTACTGGCTGCTGTCTCACGAGAAGCTACAACAGGTTTGCCAAAGATGACAGCAGGTTCGCCTATGAACCTGTTGGGCAAGCTGGCAAGATCAAGGTTGAATGAAAGTATTTGCGCTTGTGCTGTGAGTGTGTAATGGCCGTTTTCTTGTGTGGTGATGATACCGTGCCACACTTCTTCACGGGCGCTATTGTTTGCGTAGCTAGGAAGGTTAATAACGGCTTGGTCACCTTGAATACTGATAGTGATAGTAGTTTGTAGAGAGCTGTCTTCGCAACTTGCTAGCGTAGTTACGATTAAGCAAGCTAAAAGTGCTGTCTTTACTACTTTCATCTGTGGCGACCTCCTTAAGGTTCATATTTTGTAACGTAACGAATGATTTCATCATAAAGTCATTATCTAGTTGCATCGTGAGATGGACAGAGGTGAGCGGCGCTCGAGCATTTACAATGCAATTATGATACTCAACCGTTTGATGATAACGCCTCTAACAAAGTTTGGTCTGGCCGCACTCCTTGCGGGTTTGGTAAGTGCTTGCAGTTCAACAGAGGCCATCAGTTTACAACTTGTGACCGAGGGGCTCGAGCAACCCGTAGCAGTTACCCACAACGGTACAGACGCGCGCATATTTATTGTCGAACAGCGCGGGCACATTCACGTACTTGAAGCAGGTGAAATGCTCCAGACACCCTTTTTAGATGTGTCTGGTCTTATTTCTACCGGGGGCGAGCGCGGCTTGCTTAGCGTCGCGTTCCACCCAGACTACGACGCCAACGGGCGCTTTTTTGTAAATTACACCGACCGAGCTGGCAATACCGTCATTGCTGAATACCGCGTCTCAGATGATGCTAACGTAGCTAATCCAGACTCAGCGCGGGCGCTCTTAACCTTTGAACAACCCTTTAGCAACCACAACGGCGGGCAACTTGCCTTCGGGCCAGACGGCTATTTATACATTGGCACAGGGGATGGCGGCGCAGCAGACGACCCACTCAACGCTGGGCAGGACTTAACAACCCTACTTGGCAAACTTTTACGGATTGATGTTGATACGGCTGACGGCGCAGCTTACCGCGTGCCTGCAGATAACCCCTTTGTGGACACAAAAGACGCACGTCCTGAAATTTGGGCTTATGGCTTGCGCAACCCGTGGCGATTTAGCTTTGACAGCGCAACTGGCGACCTATTTATGGCAGATGTTGGTCAGAATGCGTTTGAGGAAGTGAACTTTCAACCTGCTAGCAGTAGCGGCGGCGAAAACTACGGCTGGCGCATTAGCGAAGGGGCACACTGCTTTGACCCGCCAGAAGGGTGTGACCTTAACGGGCAAATTTTACCCATTTTGGAATACAGTCACCGCTCAGGTGCAGGGCGTTCCATTACCGGGGGCTACCGTTATAGAGGGCTCGAGGTCGCCAGTTTAGATGGTGCGTATGTATTTGGGGATTTTGTCAGCGGTAATATCTGGTCAGCACGGTTTAGTGACGGCGGGTGGGCGTCCACTCACATGATGGACTCGAGCCTCGCCATTTCCACGTTTGGTCAAGACGCTGCAGGTGAACTTTACGTTGCTGATTACAACACAGGCAGACTTTACAAGTTTGTTGAAGAATAAGCTGATTGATCTAATGGCTTAATCAACGTGTTGTGCGTGAAGAAAGTAGCGATGGGGATAGACTTGTATCCTCACACCTGTGTCGCCAGAGCATGGAGTTGCTAACGGCTGTAATGAGGCACTCATTGAGTATTTTTTGATGTTCTGATGGCATTGGTAACATAATTGCCAACATATACATCACCAATTCTGTAAATGAGCTGATACCTACAACAAAAAACGTGCCCAAACTTGCTGGGCACGTAAGTTAGCTTAGTTAAAGAAGCTAATGCTAAATGCTGCGTCTCTTAGTAGCGACCGCCGCTTGGTTCTGCTGCTGCGTTAACGATTTCTATGTCGCGTGCTTGGAGACCTTTGGGGCCTTGCTCGAGCTCAAATTCAACCTCGTCCCCCTGGTTGAGGTTGCGGTAGCCGTTGCCGCGAATGCCCGAGAAGTGACAGAACACGTCAGGGCCACCATCGGCTTGCTCAATGAAGCCGTAGCCTTTTTCGCTGCTAAACCATTTAACTTTTCCTGTTGCCATGTTTCTTTCCTTACTACGCGAGTTTACACCCGCATGGTCAGTGCTCGAGGATACTATCCTCAGCCACGAAAACATTTGGATTCTTTTTCGTGACACCGCACTTTACCCCACAACTGTACACCATTGTTCGTTCAAAGGCAACACATACCACAAATGACAAAATAAGTTGCTAGACGTGGTTTACCAAAATATGCTGGGTTGATTTGTAAGGAAATTGTAAACGGTACAAGATACGCTGGACGCAAAGCATCAACTGTTACCTAGCGAGGGTTTGAGCGCTAAGCACTAGCTAGATTTACCTTGATAAGTTACTGAGTTTGTAGGTAAAAAATACATCAGGTTGCTGCCGACATGAACTTCCATCAAATGCAAGGCGCTAGGCAGCTTAGAGTAGGCTCGGTTGCTATGCTTAGAAAGATAAGGATGACTCATGGTAGATAAGTTGACCGTTAGCCCATCAGCACTACCCAAACAACCTCGAGC
>JBCCOX010000047.1:0-14940 GCA_039025155.1 Deinococcota bacterium
CCGTCGCGTAATGCCTTACATAGCTCTGCTTTGAGGGTGTCTTCTTGCCCGTGTTCTAGGTTCTGTCTTAAGACCTCACCGTCATAGATGAGTATGTTGCGTTCTAGAGAGGTTGCTAATGGATAGTCAGTTAGTTTGGTGGTTTGTTTGCAAAGTTCAGCAAAGTTACTGAGTTGCATATCTTGATGACCAAAGAAAGTAGGTAAGTTTGTTTCAGGTGGATGAAGCATAGAGGTGCCTCCTCACAGAATGAACTTCACAGAATGAACTTCCTTACAAAATAGGCTTAGTAGAGTTTGATGCTGCTTGTGGATGCTCGAGTCTTTCACAATCATCACCTAACCTTTCTACCTACAAGCATCGCCCAGCCGACATATTGGCGAAAAAAGTTCAGATGTGAGCTGCGCCCTTCCATCACACGCTTTTTGACCTCATCGTAGTGTGGATGCTCAGGGTTGTTGCACAGCCAGTCAAATCCCGCACGCCAGCCGCCGCTTGCATATCTGTCCCAATCGTCTTGTGATGCTGCAATGATGCCTGTTAGAAACAGGGATTCCTCACTGAAAATAGCCTCAAGCTCGGTCAGTGTATGGTAACTACTAATATCCTCGTTGATGTGCGCGGGCACAGGGGCAGGTAAATACCCATTTCCAATTACCACCATGCCATCAGGCTTTGTTTTGGCAACCATCCATGCGGTGGCGTCTTGAAAGGTGCCGATGGCAAAAGGCGCACCCAGACAAGTCACAACATCAAAAGGTTCATCATCGACATAGTTTTTGGCATTGTCTTCAATAAAATGAAGTTGCCCTGCAAAACCCGCGTCCTGTGCTTGCTGGCGTGCAATACCAATAGATGTCGGGTTCACATCAATGCCTACGCCCTCAATCTGCCAATGCTGCGCCCACGTTCGCAGTAAATAGCCTTTGCCACAGCCAATATCCAAGATGCGCTGACCATCAGCAATGCCGCAATACTCAGCCAACAGCATCAACTTTTCGTGCGATGACGGGTTAAGGATGTCTTGGTAGCGCTCGATGATGGCGTAAAATTCAGTGAAGTGCAAAGAAACTCCTTTAAAGTCAGGACTAAGCGAAAAGGACTACTCCAAGTAACGCGAGAACGGTCAGACTGAGAGATTCTCTTTAACCTCAGTCTTCATTTGCTGTTTTATTTATTTAAATAACACCTGCTGTTTACGAGCTTCGTCGTACTCGGCTCGAGCTTCCTGCACACTGGCCTGCTCACTCACTTCCGCTGGTGGACAGTCCCACCACCCGCCGTAGTCGTAGCTACCCACACGTTTGGTGGGGTCAACCTCGACCACAACTACACTTATGCCTTTGTGTGATTTGGCGTTCTCGAGGGCGGCGCGGTAGTCAGCCTCAGTTTTGGTGTAAACGGCTTGTGCGCCCATCGCCTCAGCGTGCTTGGCGTAGTCGACGCGCACGTAGTCACCATCAAGTAAGCCCTGCTTATCGCGGTGGCGTAGCTCGAGCCCAAAGTGCGGTGTACCCGTACTCTGCTGCAGTCCGTGAATGCTCTGGTAGCCGTGATTATCCACAATGATGATGGTTAAGTTCATGCCCTCTGCTACAGCAGTCACAATTTCGCTGTTCATCATCAAATAGCTACCGTCGCCAATGAACACCACGACCTCACGGTCAGGCTCGGCGAGTTTCACGCCTATACCAGCCGGAATTTCGTAGCCCATGCAAGAAAAGCCGTACTCGAGGTGATAACTGTCGGGTGAGGTTGGCCGCCACAGCTTAGGAATTTCTCCGGGGATGCTGCCAGCGGCATTAATCACCACCGCGTCGCCCCCAAAACTGTCGTTGGTGATGCCCAAAACCTCACCTTGACCGAGGTTGTTAGGCTCCCTCACGTGTTTAATGTCGTCTACCTTGGCATCCCATGTTTGTTTCCACTGACTGACTTGCTCGCGGTAGGCTTGGGACGTACCTTGATAACTTGCCTGGTTAAGCGCGTCAGTCAATGCTTCAAGTGTGCGTTTAGCATCTGCCACGACGGGCAACGCAAAAAGTTTGTACGCGTCCATGGCATTCACATTGATGCCGATGATCTTAGCGTCTGGTGCAAACGCCGTCATCGACCCCGTGGTGAAGTCCTGCAAGCGCGTGCCAATCGCGAGGATAACATCTGTGTGACTGGCGACTTGTGCAGCCGCTGAGCCTGCCAGCGCACCAACGTTGCCCATACTCATAGGGTGATGCCACGGAACCGCGCCTTTCCCTGCTTGCGATTCGGTGACGGGGATGCCAAACGCCTCAGCAAACGCGCCTAATTCATCTGTAGCCCCGCTATATTTCACGCCGCCGCCTGCGACAATGATGGGGCGTTCAGCACGTTGTAACATCTCGCTGATGGCACTAATATCCTCTGGCTCAGCTACGGGACGGCGCACGCGCCAAACCCGTTTTTCAAACATGCTGACCGGAAAGTCATAAGCTTCGGTCTGTGTGTCTTCCGGTAGAGAGATGGTGACTGCGCCAGTCTCAGCGGGGTCGGTGAGGATGCGCATGGCCTCGGGTAAGGCATGAAGGAGTTGCTCAGGTCGGGTGATGCGGGTAAAAAAGCGGCTTACTGGGCGGAACATGTCGTTAATGCTGACATCGTGCTCGCTGGGGTGTTCAACTTGTTGCAAAACCGGGTCAGGAATGCGGTTAGCAAAATAGTCCGACGGCAGAAGTAGCACCGGAATGCGGTTGATGGTGGCGAGCGCAGCACCTGTAAGCATGTTGCTGCTACCCGGTCCGACCGACGCTGTGCAAGCGTAGGTGCTTAAGCGTTTTTTATGCCGGGCAAACGCAACAGCGGTATGAACTTGAGCTTGCTCATTTTGAGGCCTATAAAAAGGCATGTCGTTAGCTAGCCCGTATTCCTGCATAGCTTGTCCTACACCGGGCACGTTGCCGTGACCCTGAATGCCCCACATGCCTGCGATAAGCCGCTGCTGCACGCCGTCAAGTTCGCTGTACTGGACAGCTAAAAACTTAACCAGCGCTTGGGCGACGGTTAGACGAATAGTTGACATGATACCTCCGAAGAAGTTGAACTGATTCTAGAGAACGATAATTTAATTGATGACATTTGCAGATAAACTTGTACGGTGGAAAACTTGTCGCCATCAATGCGAGTAAATGTCTTATGCGATTAATGTCTCGAGTTATCTAGGAAGGTCTATCAAAGTGTTGACACTCGCGATCGAGTCTAGAATTTGTGTGTTGATATCTCTAGGCTATGTCAGGAACGTTGATATGAGCCTTGTTGGGATATTCAAAGATAGCTACTTGAAGCTTCCTTATACTCGAGTACATCATCTCTAAAGTTATTGAAACCTATATTATTCAGACGGGCTAATGTTCAGTCTAAAACTCCTGTATATATTTTGATGATGTAGATGTTGGTATGGTTATCATTGCTGACAAGGACAAAGTTATCTGCCGAAGGTTTGGACGCTCACAACCTCACCTGTTTCAAGTGAATGCTGAGCGGCCAAAGCAAGTCGTGAGGACTCGAGCGCATCCCGTGCGCCCGGCCCAACGGGTTTACCTGCGTGAACGTTTTTGGCAAAACTAATCACCTCATTCGCATAAGCTTCGGGAAAACGCTCATCAAAGTACTGGGGATAATCGTGCTGGACACCGTGCTCGCCCCAGACCTCGAGGTTAAGTTGCTGTTTTTTCTGTAAGTGGTATTTGCCTTTTTCACCCAACAAGTCACAGACAATTTCGTAGCCGTAGCTAGTGTTGAGGGCGTTCTCGAGCGTACCCACTGCGCCATTCTTAAAGCGTATGGTGGCAACTGCTAAATTAAATAAGCCAAACTCATCCAGCCGGTCATCACGTACAGCACTGCCAATGGCGTAAACCTCATCTACTTCACCAAAAAAATAGCGGGCGCTGTCAAAGTCGTGAATGCCCATATCTACCAGCAAGCCGCCGGAAGTCTTGAGGAACTCGAGCTTAGGTTGCTGGGGGTCGCGGCTAATGGCCCGAAAGTTTTCAGGTGTGCCTAATTCCCCGGCATCAATACGCCGTTTAACCTCCAAGTAGGCGGGGTCAAAACGGCGCATAAAGCCGACTTGACAGGGCACGCCAGCCTTCTCGACGACCTCGGCAACCTCAGCACAACTGTCTAGATCGTGAGCGAGCGGTTTTTCGACGAAGATAGCTTTGCCTGCTTGAGCGGCTTGCTTGATTGAGTCTGCGTGGGCGGGCGTGGGCGTGGTGATGAACACGGCATCCACATCTGGGTTAGCTAAAACCTCAGCTTCGCTGCTGACGCTTGCATCAAAGACCTCAGCAACCTTTTGAGCATTCTCTGGTACAAAGTCCACAATATGAGTGATGCGTACCTCGAGTAGGGTTTTAAGCACAGCAGCGTGAGTTTGCCCCATGCGCCCTGCGCCGATCATGGCAATGTTTAAGGGTTTCATGATTAGGCGTCCACTTTCTTCTTACAAATATATTTGGCATAAGCGCTGTAATTGCCGTAAAAAACGTCTTGAATTTCAAACCCCACCTTTTCTAGCATTGCTTCAAAAAGCCAAGTATAGGTATAAAATTCTTCTCTGATCTGTTGCTCGAAAAATGCTTTGGGGAAACCCTCGCCGTCTTCGACAGCAACGCTGCGTATCCAATGCTCGAGTTTTTCAGGCGTATCCTCGGGATCGAATGAAAACATGACATCCCGCAGAAACAGCACACCCTTGGGTTTTAGGACATCAAACATGCCTTGCAGTGCCTGCACTTTCCACATGTCAGGCAGGTGATGCAAGGTGTGCTGGCTCACCACAACATCAACAAGGTCTTGTTTGTGGGCGTAGCTCAGAAAGCCTTGTTGAACGTAGTCAATATTGTTTAGTTCTCTGCTCTGTGCTTGTTTTTTTAGATGCTCAATCATGGGTTTAGAAGCATCAAGAGCAATGACTTGTTTGCACTGTTTTGCTGCTTCCATGACGAGTGTTCCCGTACCACAACCAATATCCATCAGTACATGATGCGGGGCTAAGCCTATTTCTTTGAGTCGTTGACGCTCCACATCTGCATTGCTTCGTGCCATTGCATCATATTCCTGAATGGTAGTGTCCGTTGACCAGCCAAAATCTTGGCTTTCATCAAATGCCCAAAGATAGCTGAATGCCTTTTTCATAACTTATATCTGCCTAGTTTCCCGTTGCGTCCTAAACATTTCCAGTGCCTCACGAATATTAGGCGGGCTGTGTCCTAGAGCGTTAGCAGTAGCCTCCACACTCAACCGCGTGTCCTTGGGCACAGGAATCCCATGTAAGTTGGCAGGGTCATCTGGGTCTGGTGGGGTGATGCTGATGTTGCCAGAATCAAATCCAAATATGTCAGCGGTGAGCTGACACAGCTCGAGCTTGCCGATACTCTCCCCACCCACACAGTGAAATACACCTTGGTTATCTTGCTGAATAATCTTCATAGTCATCTCGCCAGCATCCGTTGTTAAGGTAGGCGTGGCAAATTGGTTGACGCTGTCATCCAAAGGTAGTTGAAAGGCCCCCGTTTGCTCAAAGGCATGGACAACGGCGTTGGGTAAATAGCCAAAACCAGCATTGGGCGCGGGATGCCAGTCATCTCGTTCCCACTGCACCCCAAACAGCCCAGCAATGCGGGCAATTGCGCCGTTATGAGCGCGTTCTTGCACGACCGTCTCACAAATGACCTTGAGCACGCCATATAGATTGATGGGGTTAACAGGCGTGCCCTCAGTAGCATCTGTCTGTGTGCCGTCAAAGACCCAATCGGTGGAAATGAGTACCATTTTGGCACTCACAGCATTGGCAGCGTCCACCAGATTGCGTGTTGTTGTCACGTAGGTCTGCCAGGCTGTCTCGCGGTTGGCATATATTTTGGGGAAATCACCTTCAAAGGCCAGGTGGATGATGGCGTCTGGTTGGAACGTTTGCACGGACTCGAGCACATCCCCCGCATTCGTCAAATCAACCTTGCCAAACCTCAAATTATCTTTAGGTTTAGGGGTTGTGCGGTTGCAGGCGGCAAAGCAGGTTGCACCGTGATGCTCGAGCGCAACTTTAAGAAAGCCGCTACCGACAAAGCCAGTTGCGCCCGTGAAATAAAGTCTCATACGCTTAAGATGATTTTCCTTTTAAACTGCTTACTTCTTGGTGGAGGCCTTCAGCAATGGCATGTTCAGCAGCAGCCGCCGCCTCGAGGCTGGAGTCTTGGCCAGCAGCTTTGGCTTGGTCAGCACGGGAAAACTCCTCGAGTTCTGCTTCTAAAGCCTCGAGTTCTTCTTTACCCGCCATCATGGCTAGTACGTCTTCACGGCTTACGTCGCTTTTCATAAACGTGCCATAGGACTGCCCGCGTTTAAGAATCGTAAATTTGTCTGCTACCGGATAAGCGTGATGCACGTTGTGGGTAATAAACACCACCGCTAGCCCTTTAGCACGCACTTGGGCAATGTATTTAAGCACCACGCCTGCTTGTTTTACCCCAAGTGCGGCGGTAGGTTCGTCCAAAATGAGCACGCGCGCACCAAAGTAGATAGCCCTAGCAATCGCCAAAACTTGCCGCTCGCCACCGGACATAGTGCCAACTACTTGATTAGGATCACGAATGTCAATACCCATTTTGAGCATTTCGTCCCTGGCCGTGTGGTCCGCGTGTTTGTGACGAATAAGCCCTAGCGCCCCAAACATCTTGCTGCCAACGGGTTCACGGCCCATAAAAAAGTTACGGGTCACACTCATCAGTGGTTGAATGGATAAGTGCTGGTGTACTGTGGCGATGCCGTAGCGTTGGGCATCCCGTGGTGAACGGAAGGTGACAGCTTGACCCTCGATATAAATTTGCCCGCTCGTAGGCGTGTGTACACCTGACAAGGTTTTAATAAGCGTGGATTTACCTGCGCCGTTATCGCCTAACAAGCACAAGACTTGACCTTGATCAACCGACGTACTCACGCCGTTTAAGGCAATAACCGACCCAAACGTTTTAACGATGTCTTTAAGTTCAACTAAAGGTGTACTCATACTTTGTCCCTCATCCTTTAGCTTCTGTAGCGCGTTTGCGAATGTAGGTGTTGAAGATGACGGCAGCAAGTAAGCCGACCCCCAAAAAGATTCGGAACCAGTCGTTGGGCATCCAGCGGACAATCTCAACGCCACGCGAAATCATGCCGTAAATAAGTGCGCCCCAAAACGCACCCCGAATCGTGCCGTAGCCGCCGGTGAGGAGTGTGCCGCCAATAACGGCCACAATGATGGCCTCAAATTCTTTAAGCTGACCGCGCAACACTTCTGAGGAGCCCGTTTCAAACACTTGAATGATGGACAAAATCGTGGCGCACACGGCAGTTCCCATAAACAAGATGATTTTGACGCGGCTAGTTGGCACGCCCATGTTGCGAGCAGATTCAGTGTGACCGCCCGTGCCATAAATCCAGTTGCCAAGTTGGCTGCGCTGCAAAATGATGATAGCTAGCACGGCTAGGACAATCCACCAACCAACCGCAATGGGGATGCCGTCCACCACAGGCAAGCTCACAGCAGTGCGCACGCCAGTTGCGGCATCCAAAATGCGCCGTTCGTTACTGGGAATAACGCCTAATTGCGACAACCACAACATGAGCCGGGGCGTGCCAAAAATTTGCCCAGCAGGCTGCCAGGTGACGCCATCTACTAAAATGCTAGACTGCGGATAAAAAAGTTGAGCTAGCCAGTCGCCGCGAATGAGCGCCCTGGCGGCATCAACGTTGGCAACATTCACACCGTGAACGTTGGGTTCACCCACAAGTGCTTGAATGTCCACCCGGGTAGCACCACCCGTAAACGCCCGCGTGGTCACCAATGTGACACCCCGGTAAATGTACAAAAACGCCAGCGTAACAATAAACGAAGGCAGTCCCGTTGAATTAACAAGCGTACCGTTAAGCCAGCCCATCCCTACAGCTAGCGCGAGGGTGAGTAAAATAGCAACCCACGGTGCCCAGCCGTACACCACAATTGGGGTGAGCACAATTAAACTGGCAAAACCAATAATTGACCCGACCGAAAGGTCAAACTCGCCGCCTATCATCAGCAGGGTTGCACCAATGGCAATAATGCCAATTTCGGCTGAAAACTTAAGCCAGGTGGAGATTGCCCGCAGTCTTAAAAAGCCGGAAACGCCGCTGTCAGCATCCCACGCAAAAATAGAAAACATAACAAATACGAGAAGCGCACCTGCGAGCGCGCCAAATTCAGGACGACTGAGTAAGCGGTTCCAAACGCTAAGTTGCTGAACCCGCTCGTCGCGGCTTGCTCGAGACGTTGCCAAGATAAACCCCCTACAAAACTCCAACAACGGAGCTATAAAAACAGGGGCTTGCTAACCAAGCCCCAATTAACCTTACAAACACGTCACGCTGATATTCTTTGTGCTTATTGACAGTGCTTATTTACAGGGAACTTCGAGTCAGACAAATCTAGGTACAGGGTATAGATTTTCTGGTCTTAAAGCTCACTATCAAGTTTTATCAATGGCTAGCAACGGCTTCTAAATCATCACAAGACGTTGAAGATGCCATCAGCTCTGGTTAAGCACCCATCAGCTTTAGTGAAACACAGGGAATATTTTGGGCGCTTAACGCTTACCTTGCGCGCTAAGGTCAATCACGTCTTGATAGTTGCTGGCATCTACAAATCCAGGGCCAGTAAGGATGATTTCAGCACCGTTCAGGAGTTTGTACTGGTCGTATAAAACAGCACTTTGAATGGCGAGGTAGCCTTGCAAGTATTGTTGTTGATCAACAAGGAAGCTCACTGTACCGTCACCGACAGCCTCGAGCAAAATAGGTGACAAGTCAAACGCACCTAACAGAACTTCACCATCTTTACCAAGGTCTTGCAGCAAGCGGGCTGCAGGCTGACCGGGTTGCGGACCAACTGCTAAAATCGTGTCCACATCTGGGTTGTTGGCTAAGTAGCTATCCATGAGCGAGTACAGCTCGGAGTCGTCAGAAGATACTGAAGCAATGACCTCAACTGGACCGCCAAAGCCGTCGGCAAACCCTTCGCAGCGCAGGTCAAGCGCGAGGTTGCCTTGTTCGTGTGAAACACACACACCTTGGGTGCCACCAAGTGCAGCAAAACGGCGTCCAGCACCTAGGCCAGCTTCGTACTCGGTTTGGCCGATGTGACGTAAAATGCCTAAATCTTGAAAAATATCGCTACCGGAGTTAATCGAAAATACCGGAATGCCTTGCTCAATTGCGCGCTCAATGGGCTCACCTAAGGTAGCAACATCTGGCAAAGACACGATAAGCGCATCTGGTCCGCGGGCAACGGCAGAATCAATCATTTGGGCCATGAGCGGTAGATCAAAGGTGTCAGGTGCGTCGTAGGTGCAAGACACGCCAAAGTCGGCACAAGCGTCGTTCACAGCATTAAATACCACAACCCAAAAGGGGTTGTTCGCGCCACCGTGGGCAACAACGGCAATATCAATATCGCGCTCTTGGGCAAAGCTAGTTCCCAAACTCAAGATAGTAAGCAAGCAGCTAATGGTTAAGACGACTTTTTTCATATGAACCCTCTCTGAACATAAAATATATGGCTACATTTTCAATCTAATTTATCCAGATAATGCTAGGCCGATACGCAAAATAGCACCATCTTATGCCCATACAACTACCTTGGAAAGTACATGTGCCTTGAAAAGTACATGCACCTTGAGAAATATATTGCTCTCGAGCCTAGAGCGTGACCATTCAGGTTGATGACACGCAAGCAAACTATGTCGAGAATAGACTCGAGCCTAATACCCTTCTCCCATGCACACTTGCACAAGGCATCTTCAAGGCAACTAGATTGAAATATGTACCTAGCAAATATACTAGAGTTTGCGGTGGCTGTCAATGATGATCGGTGCGTATGAAGCAACATCACGCATTTAAATGTATGACATTAACGCAAATAAACTTGTCTAGGCCAACTAAAACTGTAAATGATAGGCGCGACTGATTACATAGAAAGTGTTGCGTGTGAGGCAACAATCCGGTAAGCTTAATGCTGATTATGTCCGAAATTAAATCGTTGGCAAGGGGCCTGAGGGCCATTGACATGCTGCTTGCTGGGGACGCGCTCACACCTGTGAGTGTCTCTGAGCTAGCTAGTCACTTGGGGGTGAACAAAAGCAGTGCCTCGAGGCTCATGAGCACTTTGTGCCAATATGGCTATGCTGAGCGGGCGGCTGGGTCGCGGGGTTACCGCTTGGGTCATAAACTTCAACCGCAAGCGAGGGGACCACAACTTGACAGCGTGCATGTGCGTTTGCGGGAGCTGGCGCACCCGTTTTTGCAGCAACTTGTTGAACTCACGGGTGAGTGCGCCCACACGGCTGTTCACTCCGGTGGTAGAGCGCTAGTGATTGAGGATGTGGACGCGCCTGCGTCACTTAAAGTTAGTGGTCTAGTGGGCCGTAGCGAGGCTTTACATTGCACGGCAATAGGAAAGTGTTTGCTTGCGTTTATGCACTTGCTTTTACCCACAGACTTGACAGGACGAACGGAGTACACGTTTACCGAGGCGGAGACGCTCGAGCCTCACCTAGCAACCATTCGCAGCCAAGGTTACGCCTTTGACGACGAAGAAAACTACCTCGGTGTGCGTTGTCTAGCAGCACCTGTTTACGATGACGCAGGGCAGTGCATCGCTTGCCTTGGTATTTCTGGTCCTAGCGTGCGTATGCCCCTACCCCGGATTCCAGACCTAGCGGCGCAAGTGACAACCCTTAGCTTGGCCTTGTCGCAGACTTTAGGCTATGTAGACCATTCTGATTAAGCGGTGGACTTATGAGGGATTGGCTCGAGCAACATCAAGCGAGCAGCTATCAAAACAGATAACATCAGTTCAACAAAACATCAACCCAAAAAACATCAACCCAGACAACATCACTTGAAAGACGTAAACCTAGAAACATCAACCCAAAAAAACATCAACCTGAGAAACATCAATCTGGGAGACATCAACCTAGACAACATCAACCGAGTAACTATCAAAACAGGCAACATCAACCCACACGTAGCACTAACTAGATCATCCACAGTTTAGAGAAGGAGACACGCATGCATCACCTCAAACCGCAACAGGGCCCTCGCAAACACGTCATCACGCCAGACAGTGCCGGCTGGCAGTATTTGGGCTATCAGGTATCTACCCTTGCCCCTAAACAGCAGCAGCAGATTGCAACAGCAGGTAATGAGGCTGCGCTAGTACCGTTACAAGGTAGTGCGACGTTAAGCGTGGCAGGTGAGCGGTTTGGGGTATCACGCAAGAGTGTCTTTGAGGAAAAACCGCAGGTGCTTTATGTACCACCAGGGCAAGAGATTAGCATTGAGGCAACTAGCTTGTTTGAATTTGCGATTGGCACTGCACCTGCTACCGGCAAGTACCCCGTGCGTTTGTTTAAACCCGAAGAACTTCGCACCGAAGTGCGCGGCGGCGGTCCTGCTGTGCGTGAGGTGCATCATATTTTGTCGCATCCGCTACCTGCTGAACGGCTTATTTTGTTTGAGGTTTACATTCCGGGCGGCATGTGGTCAGGCTGGCCACCGCACCGTCACGATGCCATTAAAGATAGCGGCTACCTAGAAGAAACCTATCACTTCCGCTTTGACAAACCCCAAGGTTTTGGCTTACACCGTAATTACAGCCCCGAAACAGGCTTTGATGAGGTTTTTGCCGTAAGTTATGACGACGTTGTGTTAGTTACGCAAGGCTATCACCCGGTGGCAGCAAGTCCGGGCAGCACGATGTATTTTTTGAATTATCTGGCGGGTAATTTAGTGGATGATGAACGTGCACTGCCGCCCTTAGATGACCCCGATCACGCTTGGATTAAAGACAACTGGGATGCGTATGACATCAAATTACCGCTAATGGAGTAATGCCATCTGGTCTAATACTGAGGCTGGTCTAACATAAGCGAGGAGTTTGTATGGCAGGGTATTCGGGCACGCCGCTTGTCAAAAAGTTGGGCATCAAGGCAGGTTTTAAGGTCAAAATAAAAAACGCGCCAGAAAATTACCTCGAGCTACTTGGTACACTTCCCGAAGATGTCTCTATCAAACCCACCTTTCGCAAAGATGTTGACCTGTGGCACGTGTTTGTTATGTCTCAGCGTGAGTTGCGTGCGCAATTACCTGTCGCAATCAAGCAAATTAAACCCAACGGAATGATTTGGGTATCTTGGCCCAAAAAGGCGTCGGGTATTGTTACCGACATGCTCGAGGACAGCATCCGCGAAGCTGCGTTCCCATTGGGTTTAGTTGATGTGAAAGTATGTGCAGTGGATGCCACGTGGTCGGGGCTTAAGTTGGTCATCCGCAAAGAAAATCGCCGCTAGTTCACGAAACTAATGCTGAGGTGACGATGCAGCAATATACGATTTGCTGGCACAACTTGCATAAACCAGGACACGAAACAGCTAAGGTGACGCTCGAGACAGCCTCATCTGGCTTGCATTTACAAGGTACTGCTGTGTTTGTAGATGACAATATGCCTTGCCGTTTGGACTACACCGTGCAGTGTTTGCCTACAGGTGAAACAGAGAGCGCCCGCGTTCAAGGCTGGCTAGGAAACCGCGATGTTGATGTTCAGATTCATGTTCAAGCAGGTGATTGGTACGTTAATGGTGAAGTTCAACCTCACTTAACAGGCTGTGTAGATATTGATTTTCACTTTAGCCCGCTTACAAATATTTTACCGATTCGGCGTTTGCAGCTTAGTGATGGGCAAGGTTCTAAGGGACAGGGTGCTAAGAGACAGGGTGCTAAGAGACAGGGTGCTAAGAGACAGGGTGCTAAGAGACAAAGTGCTGAGGTACGTGCTGCTTGGCTTAAGTTGCCGATGTTGAACCTCGAGCCGCTAACCCAACGTTATACACGTAAACATCCCCATCAATACCAGTATGAAAGTATAGACAGTGGATTTGTGACGGACATTGATGTTAACGATATTGGTCTTGTGACACGTTATCCAGACCTGTGGCAAGCTGTTGCCAGCACTTGTGATGAAGGTGAGCTTCAACATTAGTTGTGCTGTGAGTTGGATATAGCGTTAGGGGACGCTCTTAGGCACAATGCCTTGAGTAATGAGCTTAACGAGGGTGCGCGCAAAAGCTTCATCTAAGGGTGCATGCTCGAGCAGCATCCTGTACCACGCTGCTCCCAACATCACATCAATAAGCGCGCTTGTATCAGCATCTTCAGAAAGTTCGCCACGTTCCTGAGCGCGTTCCAAAACATGCCTTAGCGGTCCCCACCAATAACGGTGAAGCTGGCTGTAGGTTGCTAAAAAGTCAGCATCTAGCTGTGCTTCTGCCATTAAGCTTTTATTCGCTAGAGCTGTCCCGTGCTGATAATTCTGATTTAATTCAAAAACAGGTAGTAAAATAGCTAGCAAGTCACCCTCCAACGTGCCTGTGTCTGGTTCGGGAACACGCACGTCACTAGCCGACATGTAAGCTTCCATTACCAAGTCAGCTTTGCTGCGCCACCAACGGTAGATGGTTTGTTTGCCCACGCCAGCTTCGCTAGCGATACCTTCTATCGTGAGTTGCTTGTAGCCATTTGCTTCAATTAGCTTAACCGTGGCTTCCAAGATAGCCCTGTGGGACGCGCTATTGCGACGGGTTTTAGGGTCACTTGTAGTTTTGGCTACGCCCTTTGTTTGAGACATCACGTCAGTATAACTTGACGAGACGTCTCATCTTACTTTATACTCAATTAGCGAGACGAGACGTCTCGTTCCAAAAATAAAATTAAGGAGATAAGCGATGACGCAGGAGATTGCATTGGTAACAGGGGCAAGCCGGGGAATTGGTCTCGAGGTTGTACGGCAACTAGCTCACAAGGGTATGCGGGTTGTCCTGACAGCACGCAATGTAGAAAAAGGCGAGAGCGCTGTTAAAGAATTACGTGCTGAAGGGCTCGAGGCTAGTTTTACTGAGTTAGATGTTGACGACCTAGCGAGCGTGGAGCGTGCTGTAAGTGAGTTCGAGCAACAGCACGGTCAACTAGACGTCCTCATCAACAATGCAGCGGCCTTTGCGGACTGGTCTGAAACGCCCTCGCAAGCATCTTTAAACCACGCTAGAACAGTTATGGACACAAATTTGTTTGGACCATGGCGTGTTATTCAAGCTTTCTTGCCACTTTTACGTAAAAGTGAGCACGCACGTATTGTTAACGTGGCAAGTGGTTCGGGGTCTTTTGGTGAGCCTCAATTTGGACTTACGGCTAACCCGGTTGCAGCTAGTTATGCGATCTCCAAAGCGGCACTCAATGCGTTGACAGCAAAACTTGCAGTTGAGCTTAAAGAGCAAGGCATCATAGTTAACGCTACTGGTCCAGGTCTAACCGCCACTGCACCAGGCATGGAGAAAATGGGTGCACGACCCATCCCAGAAGGTGCAGCGAGTATTGTATGGACCGCTATGTTAGCTAAAGACGGTCCTACAGGAGGATTTTTTCGCGATGGTCAGCAGCTACCTTGGTAGAGACAGTACCCTTTTGTCACTCATAGCTATAAGGACAAATATAAAACCTGAGTTCGATGTTTCAAAAGTGGTCAAAGCATGTCTCTGACGCATGTAATAAAATAGCTGTTAAGAGCATTAGGCTTCAGCTAAGCAGGACAACCGCAAAGTCGAGACATGAGTTAGGTAGCTAGGTTAGGGTGGATCATGACAAAACTGAACACAAGCGCCGAAATCAGTAACGTCACGATTGGCAAAAGCCTGCTAGCGGTGTTCAGTGATTTGCCTGACCAACTTTCAGAGCGAGTGATAAGACTTATACTCAGCGTTTTGGTTGTGATAAGCATCCTGGCATTTATATGTGGAGCAGATGTCTACGTGGATATACGCACGTAGTCATCTGCTCCAC
>JBCCOX010000048.1:0-14930 GCA_039025155.1 Deinococcota bacterium
AACGGTGACCACACGTTGATGGCGTCAATAAGCAGCCTGCGCGCTGTTGGCGCACTGACCGCGCTAAGCTCGAGCCCAGCAAGGTCATGGGTAATATCTTCAGCAGCTAAACGCCCCCCCGACGCCAGCGCGTTAAGGCTAGTGTCCAGCGTTGTGGCGCGTTGTTGCACCAAGTTTGTTAGCTCATGTTGAGCCTGTAGATGTTCTGAACGTGCCAAAGGGCTTGTTGACGGCAGGATTGTTTGGCGGTTGTCGTGTAACTGCAATAAACTTTGCGCCAATACTTGAGAGACAACTTGTGCTTGCCTCGAGACCATGAGATGGTTGCGGCTACGACGGCTGCGCACAGCCAGAAGGGCCATGCCCGTTAGGATTAACACGGCGCATAAACCCACTGTTACAGCAGCACGTAAACGTGCGGAAGATATTTTTTGAATTAACTCAGGCAAGTTCATAGATGACTTCATAGATAACAAAGTGTATTGTCAAAAAAGCATGTTTCTAAGTCTTTTCTTAACTCTACAGAGCTGCTCTAGTACTAGGACTAGAGGGGTATTATGACAAGCCTACTGCCCATATTAAGGCAGCCATGTATCGTTAACTGTTTACTCATTGGCTGATGCGAACGAGTCAGTCTTAGGAGTTGTAGTCCACTGGTTCATAATCTATTGTAGCGTTATTGTAGCGATCAAAATCTTGCCGTAGCTTAGTTTAGGGGACAGGTTGCTAAACGCTAAGCTTGGTGTAGTGGGCTTTGTGAAAACTTGGCTCCCGCAACTCAATGTGCATGCTTTGTCACAAGACTAGACAAGATCTAGCAACTAGGCGCACGCCACAAGCGAGCTCATCCCTGTTACACTAACCTTTATGAAACGCCAAACCTCGCAGCGTAAGGCCATTTTAGATGTGCTGCAGACGGCCTCTGGGCCACTTACGCCACAGGAAGTGCTCGAGCACGCGCGCAACAAAAAACGCAGTCTAGGACTGGCTACAGTTTACCGTAACTTAAACGCGCTCAGTGAAGAAGGTACCATTAACGCTGTTTGCTTACCCGGTGACCGCACCCGCTACGAAGCCAGCCAGCCCGATCATCACCATCACTTTTACTGTAACCAATGTGGTCAGGTGTATACGCTGACGACACCTTGCCCAGTTAGGTTGTCCCAAGGTTTAAGCGTGCCTAACGGCTTTCAGGTGATGCGTCACGAGCTTACCTTTTATGGCATCTGTGCGACCTGCCAATCGGCAAGCAGCTCTTAACCTAGGTGTTCTTAATGCCTCAAACGCTGTTTAACAGCTCAACTAGACCAGCCTCAGGTGCTTACAAGCTCCTACTAGGTACATCGTCAATAGGTTTGTCATCAATAGGTGCGTTGTCAAGCTGCTTAGTTTATAAGATGTTTGTGTGGGGAATGCTTTTGTGCGGTCTGTGGGGTGTTGCCCAGACACCACAAGCGTTACCAGAAGACAGCACAGCAGACGCTTCTGCAACTATTCTTGACGTAACAGGCTACCTCGAGGGACGCATTGTCTCCATAGATACCAGCGAGCAACAAGCTTTAGTGGATGTTGACGGTGAGCTGATTAACGCCTTGTTAGGAACCCCCGTCATTGATGACGGCCAAAGCAACGTTCCTACGTTCCAAGTTGGTGACAGGGTTGAACTGTATTACGCACCCAACCCTGCCAATGTACGCGAGTACGTTGTAATTGACTGGGTGCGGCGGCCAGCACTACTTTGGCTCACCGGGCTTTTTTTAGCAACCTCGGTGGTTGTTGCTAGACTCAAAGGCTTACGGGCGTTTGTAGCGACGGGCTGCAGTTTACTGATTGTCACGTGGTTTATCATCCCGCAGATTTTGCAAGGCAGTAACCCAGTTTGGGTGTCGCTCGTTGGGGTGGGCGGCATGTTAATACTCGCTATCTTTTTTGTTCACGGCCTCAGTTGGAGTACCACAGCAGCGTTGTTAGGGACTTTTGTCGCAGTGCTCATGACGATGTCTTTGGGGCTTGTGTTTAGTGAGTGGGCGCGTCTAACTGGGTTTGGTAGTGAAGAAGCCATGATGATCAACATTGGCGCAAGTCAAGTGCAACTGCGCGGCTTGCTGCTAGCTGGGCTACTAGTGGGCGCACTGGGCGCACTTACCGACATTACAATTGTGCAGGCGAGTGTGGTGCGCGAGTTGTCGCTAGTAAACCCTAGTTTTGGCTGGCTCGAGCTGTATCAGCGCGGCATGAACGTAGGCTTTGACCACATCGGCTCACTTGTTAACACCTTGGTGCTTGCCTACACGGGGTCATCGTTACCTCTACTTGTGCTGTTACAACTCAGCGATTTTGGCGCGCTTCGAGCGCTCAACTTTGAACTTGTCGCCTCAGAGATTGTTCATACCCTAGTGGGGTCTATTGGCTTGGTGCTAGCTGTTCCAATCACTACTGTCACAGCCGCGCTTATGTTTCGGGGTAACCGCTTACCTATTCAGCAGCAGGAGCTTAACTTACACGGTCACGGGGCCGTTGACCAAACAACCGTACGCCGCCAGCTAGACGTGCTAGCGTCTCTCAACATGTCTCAAGATAGACCCTCACAAGATAACCCCTAAGTTAATCCCACCCATCTACACTCCCCCAAGCAGCTCAAAACAACTCCATGAAAATGAACTACAGCGTTGTATCACCAAGCTCATCAGCTCATTTGCAGCTCGCGTGTAGCGCACGATGACACTGCCCGAAGCCATAGGACTTGTGGGGCGTAGTTTGCGGCTTGACCCAAGTGCGTTTGAAGTTATTCAAACAAGCCCGCGCGGGCTCACTGTGGCACTTGTGGTTGTGCTTTTGGGAACCCTATCTGAGGCCATCGGTCAAAGCATTATGTTGTTTGCCAATCGGGTGAGACCGCGCCGCTTTGTGCTCAGTTTGCTGCTATCTTCTGGTATTCAAGCCTTTGGGATGGTCTTTTGGACAGCTAGCGTGTGGTGGGTTGCCGGGCGGGTGTTTGGGGTGGATGCAAACTTGCGCCAAGTCACTAGAGCTGTGGGCTTGGGTTATAGTCCCTATCTGTTCAGCTTTTTTATTTTAGTGCCGTTTTTTGGCGCGTTTATTAACGGCCTGCTGTCTTTATGGCGTTTGTTAGTTGTAGTTTTAGCAGTTGATGTTGCACTTGACCTCAGTGTGCGCCAAGCACTGCTCTCGAGCGGCCTTGGTTGGTTACTCTTACAAGTTGTTAAAAGCACCATCGGCAGACCTGTCATTAGTTTGACGCGGGTTATGCGGCGGTGGGTCGCAGGGGTGGAGTTAAGCAACCTCAACGAGCTGTTTAAAGCTTTACAGGGGTCACCCTCGCAGACGGTAACGAAGACATCAACGAAGACGGTAACGACATCACCAACGACATCACCAATCACGACTGACGGCTCACAACAGCCTCAATCTCAGGCTTTGCAGTCGGATACACGCCAAAAAGACGCAATGCAGCCAGATACAGTTCAAAAAGATATACCTCAGAAAGACAAAGTATGAACCTGTTGGATGTTTGGACGATTCTAGTTGGCTTGGTGTTGGCCTTACTGGTCATGGGGACACTAGCACCTTTTGAAGCGCTCGAGTGGTGGGCGGGCTGGTACGGTAGCCGCACTGAAGACACAGACACTGAAGACACAGACACTGAAGACACCACAGATGCTAGTGCAGCAACGCAACCCATTGCTAGGGTTTCTGAGCAGCACGATCACAGTAGACATTTTGTGGTTTTTCTGTCAGGCATTCACAGTGTCTCAGGTGAAAGTTATGCAGCGCGCGAAATTGCTTTTTTAGAGGCGCTTAAAGCACGCCTCCCGCACATCACCCTGGTTGAGTTGTTTCCGTATTCGGTGACAAATCGTGCGCTCACCGGGCAACGGCAATTTGCGCGGGTGTGGCGCTGGGCGCTCAACAACAAAGTGAGTGGCAACGGGTTAGCGGGCTTTCTCATCAACTTGCGTAATTTATGGCAGGTGGCTGTTTCAGCAGATCGCCGTTACGGACCTATTTACAATCGCGGTTCAGCCGACATGATTCTGAAAGGCTTACGCGCAAAGGGCTATCCGTTTGCTGGCGACACCCCGGTCACGCTCATTGGCTACAGTGGCGGTGGGCAGATTGCTGTGGGTGCTGCGCCTTACTTGCGTGACGCACTAGGGCAGCCTGTGCAGGTGATTTCTTTGGGTGGGGTGATCAGTGCAGACCCGGGCGCGCTAGCGCTGCGCAAGCTTTACCACTTGTACGGCACGCGGGATGCCGTGCAGCGTTTAGGGAACATTATGTGTCCGGGGCGCTGGGCGGTTGTGGCGCTTTCGCCGTGGAACCAAGCCAAACGCAGTGGCATCATCCGCTTAATTCGCATGGGCAGTATGGACCACACAGGGGTTGATGGCTATCTTGATGCTGACACCTTTGTAGGTCAAGATGATGCCACCCAGCTTTATCAACGTGTCATTAGTCGAAATACGATCAATCGGAATGTTAATAACCAAAGTGCTAGTATTCAAAATACCAGTGTCCAAAATAGCGGCAGTCCAGCTACTGCTTCCCAAGGTGTCAATAGCCAAGATGTAAGCGCATCATCCTCTAATCAACCACCTAAGTTAAGCTACCTTGATGTGACGTTGGATACCATCAGCACCTGCCTCACAGATATTGAAAGCAGCTTAGGTGCAGTACCATCCCCTTCATAACAAGGATTGACGTTGATGGCATTGACATCTAAACATCAATAAAATCTGAAATAGCACCCGGCGCAATCCCGCTTAAGCGGCGGTACATGTGCAGCGCTTGGGCGTCGGTGAAGTGGGCGACGATGTCTACTGCTAAACGAATGGCGGCATCACTTGGGTGTTGGCTCGGTTGAGTGTTGGGGAGCTGCTCGAGTTCTTGATTAAACCGCGCTGGCACGAGATAATCGTTGCGCTTACAGACAGCCTCTAAGTAGGTGTTAAACAACATGGTGATAATTTGTTCATGCCCGTGACGCTGAGTGGCTAAGCGTGGGTTGCCAATTAAATACTGGCGCACAATGCGCTTCAAAAACGCAATATCCATGCGGGTGTGGTGGGGAATATCCAGTGCTGATTGACCGTGCTCAGACAGCCGCAAACGCACGGCCATAATCCAATCCCGAATGAGGCTCGAGGCCCGCGTGCGCAAAAGAGCCCGCTGTTCAAACGTGCCCCTATACACCTCGTCAATCACCAGCGAATCCAGCAGGTCTTGAAAGGCGTCTTGGTGGGCTTTAATGTGCTCCGGGCGAATATCACCGCCACGGGCTGCATCTGCTTTCCAAGCATTCAAAAAACTTGTTAGGCTGATGCCGTCATAAGCAAGTCTGTCCAGTGGAATCATGCCAACGCGGTAAAAGTCGTCTAGGTCGTAGACGCTATACGCAACATCGTCAGCGTAGTCCATCAGTTCTGCCTCGAGCGTCTTGTGAAGGCCGCTTACACCCTCACGGGCAAAGTCGTAATCTGCTTGCTCCGAGCGGTACACCCCGTATTTACTGCCGTAGTGCGCTGGGTAGTCACTATCTTGAAACCACGGGTATTTGAGGCTGGCACTGAGTGTTGCCCGAGTTAAGTTAAGGCCAGGATACACGTCACGATGTGCAGCCAAGGTGGTGATAATCCGAAACGACTGGGCGTTGCCTTCAAAGCCCTCAAACACACCCGAGTTGCTGTGGGCTTTGGATATGCTGTTTAGCACGCGCTCACCCGTGTGCCCAAAAGGCGGGTGGCCGAGGTCGTGGGCGAGGGCTGCCGCCTCAACTGTATCCGGGTCAATGCCGCCGAGCTTGGCAACGAGTTCAGGCACTTCGCGGCAAAAACGTTCCGCGATGCGCCGGGAAATCTGGGCCACCTCGAGCGTGTGGGTGAGCCGGGTGTGAAATACGTAGCCTTCTGAGGGCGCTACCACTTGGGTGATGCCCGCCAGACGCCGGAACGCACTCGAGTGCAAAATCCTATCTCTATCGCGCTGGGCGGGACTCCGTGAGTCGTCTTGACGCTCGAGCTTATGCCTTCTGGCGTCGCGGGATTGTTGGTAGTTGTCAGGCGTTGAGGGAAATTGACGTAGTTGCAAAGTGGTCTTACTTTAAGCTGTGATTACGTTCAAGGATGTTTACGCATGTTTATGTCTACGGACACGGCGGTCTTCGGTAAAGTTCACACGCCCTTCGTCTACCAGTAACCAGAGGGCCCGTTTGAGGGTGTGGGCCTCGAGCCCAATTTGCTGGATTAACTCGCGTACACGTAGGGGCGTAGGGGTTTGCTCGAGCTTGTGTAAAATGGCCTGCTTAGCTGTCGTGACAAGCTTTTGCTCACCAAAAGCGTACTTCGGTGACTGGCTTAGCCTACTAACAGGTTGTGAACTTACTGCCGCCACATCTTTCACGGTATGCCCCCAAAGCAATACGGAGTCTGAACGCTTCTATCACAAATTATACGAATTCCTATTGAACACTGCATAAACGGCTCACGTGTTTATTCCGTTCCCAACGGAACCTATATCTTTTTCTACGCAAAGGGTTGTCTCGCTAAAGCTCGGAACCATGCGGGTTAATTCCCGAAGGAATTAGCCGGAAACGGTATTAAGCCCGTCAGCTCACCAGCACACAAAAACAAGCCCTAACACAACGTGGGCTTTTGCCTGCAAATAATGATGTCAAATGACAATGTTGTAACGCGAACATACAACACAGTTCGCGCTTACGTTTGGCGCACATGAGTATACCGTAAACGCGCTGGCAACATCGTGGGATATGGGTAAAAGATGTTGAGGCTGGCTAAGTCCCAGCCCCTTCAATATTGAACGTTGGGTCGAGGATATCGCGCAGCACGTCACCCAGCATGTTGAGGCCAAGCACGGTGAGGGCAACTGCACCACCCGGCACTAAAGCTGTCCACGGGGCAATGTCGAGATAGTCTCTCGAGGCTTGTATCATAAGCCCCCAAGATGGCGTGGGCGGCTGCGTACCCAACCCCAAAAACGACAAGCCCGCTTCTGCCAAAATGGCAAAGGCTACACTGATGGTCGTTTGCACAATTAAAGGTGCCATGATGTTCGGCATAACGGCCCGTCCAATAATCCGCAGATGAGACGCACCGAGGGCCCTCGCTGCCTCCACATACGGTAAGTTACTAACTTTAAGCGTTTCACTGCGCACAATCCGCGCCAGATACGGTGCAAAGGCAATCCCAATGGCGAGGCTAGCATTGCGCACGCTCGGTCCCAAAACAGCACTTATAGTAAGCGCCAATAACAGCACTGGGAAACTTAACAGGGCGTCCACTACGCGCATCAACGTTAAATCCAACCCGCCCCGGTAGTAGCCAGCGGCCACACCTACGGGTAAGCCTAAGATGAGACTTAACAAGACCGCAGCCAGTGACACCTGTAACGAGGTACGTGCCCCAAGTAGTACCCGATAAAGTAGATCGCGCCCAAGTTGGTCTGTTCCTAAAGGATGCGCTAGCGACGGCCCCGACAGCCGTGCGGTGATGTCAATGCGGGTTGTCATCTCCTCGGTAATGACAAATGGCGCACCTATGCCAATTAACACAACCAAACCTACTAACACCAAACCAACTAAGGCCTTAGGTTTAGCGAGGAGCAACAGCGCTCGGCGTTTGCGAACATTGCGGCGCTGTCCAGACGTGTGCGTATCTCGGCGGGCAAGCGTTGTCATGGTGATGTTTTTGAATGAGCATTGGGCGTCATCGAAGTCATTTCATTGAAGGATGGTAAGGCGGGGATGTTTTTCTGTAAGAGACATTTCTGTAAAAGCCAAAGGTATCATCTATCATCACTTAACGTTCAACTCGAATACGCGGGTCAAGCGCCTGATAGCTGATATCTACAAGTAAGTTACTGAGCATAAACACCACGGCAATGACAAAGACAGAGGCTTGAATCAGCGGCATGTCGCGGTTCAAGAGCGCTTGGTAGGTAAGCCAACCCATGCCTGTGTAGTTAAACAGCGTTTCAACCACAATGATGCTGCCAAACAGATAGCCCAGTTGTAACCCCGCCACCGTGATAACGGGTGCAATCGCATTACGAAGGGCGTGTTTGCGGATGACTTTGGGTTCCGCGAGGCCCTTGGAGCGACTTACCCGGATGTAGTCTTGGGAGAGGACCTCGAGCATCGACGAGCGCGTCATGCGTGTTAAGTGCGCCATCAAGCTAAGTCCTAAAGCGATGCTAGGTAGCAGTGCATGGCGGAGGCTTTGC
Organism: Deinococcota bacterium; assembly: GCA_039025155.1. Taxonomy (GTDB): domain Bacteria; phylum Deinococcota; class Deinococci; order Deinococcales; family Trueperaceae; genus JBCCBI01. The sequence goes on from JBCCOX010000048.1 coordinate 8,260, forward strand.
AAAACCCCATCACTAGGCGCAACATAGCCACTCGAGGGTAACCAGCCTAGCCCTCTCGAGAACAACAGGATCAATACAATCCCCCAGAAAAAATCTGGCAAGCTAATGCCAATGAGCGCGCTACTACTGCTGAGCGTATCCTGCCAGCGGTTTTGCTTCACTGCGCCAATAATGCCCAGCGGAATAGCTAGCACCAGCGCCACAATGAGCGCTAGCACCACCAACATGCCACTCGCCACCATCTTTTCTTGTAGCAAGGGTGCAATAGGTTCGCCAAAGCGCAACGACGTGCCCCATTGCCCGCGCAGCATACCCACAGCCCAGCGCCCGTATTGCACGGGCAGTGGGTCGAGTAGACCCAGCTCTTGCTCGAGTGCTGCTAGCGTTTCCGGGTTGGAGCGCGTTCCTAAAATCATTAACGCCACGTTGCCCGGTAGCACGTTGGTGAGTGCAAAGGTCACCAGTGACACCAGTATCAATGTCAGTGCCAGCAGCAGCAACCGCTTGCCCACATAGCTTGCCGTCATAATTGCGTCAGCATGATTGCATCATTGTTATGTCTTAACTATCTAACCAAACACGCCAAAAGTTAAGGTTGCTGGCGTTGGGATGCACCACACTGTCTAACCCGCGCACCCTCGTTTGAGCAGCTAGGGAGCCGTTGCGATACCACAAAAAGATGTCGTGGGCTTGGTCAAAAATGCGCTGCTGCACTTGAGAGTACAAGTCAATGCGGGTATCTGCATCGGTACTTTCCCGCGCTTGTTGTAAGAGGTCATCAAGCGCTTCATCTTGCACACTTCTAAAATTAAACGCGCCAGTTGAGTGCCAAATGCTGTAATACAAAAAGTCTGGTTCCCAAAGCGTAAAAAAGTTGACCATGGTGATTTCAAAGTCGCGGTTGAGCCAGCACTGGGTCAACCAATCACTCCAAGTGAGCTGGATAACCTCAACATTCACGCCCGCCATGCGGAACCACTCTTGCATAATCTGAGCAGCTTCAACATGCCACGGGTAGTTAGTCGTGACTTTGAAAACAATGCTCAGGTCGCCGGGGCCATAGCCTGCTGTTTCAAGCAGACGGCGTGCTTCATCAAAGTCTTGTGTGCGTGCTTCTAAACTGTTGTTGCGGTACTGGGACGCTGGGAAACTTGGTGTAGCTGTGACCTCGCCTTGACCCCACAACGCGCCTTGCACTAAGACCTCTTTGTCAATCATGTAGTCAAAGGCAAGCCGTACGTTGGGATCGTCAAACGGGGCAACCGTGTGGTTAAAGTTTAGAAACGCCCATGACAGCGGATACCAGGTACGTACTTGTAAGTCGCTGTCGTTACTGACATCACTAATACGGTCAAGCGGGATGTCGTTGATCATGTCCATCTCACCTGTGCGCAACCCTGTGAGGCGCACAGTGGCTTCAGTGACTTCCCTCGAGACAATTCCGTCTAAATAAGCTGGGCCACGGTAATAGTCATCCCAGCGGGCTAAATCAACCCGGTTGCCAAACTCGCGCTCAATAAACTGAAACGGTCCCGCGCCAATGGGCTGGGTGCCAGTTATCTCGCCGCTACCCGCCGGAATAATGGCGCAGCCTAGTGAGGTAAGCCTATCCAAAAATGGACTGTACACGCGCGACATGTTGACTTCAACGGTGAGATCATCCAGCGCGTTAATTTCAGCAACGTCGTTAAAGACATCAAAATTAACTGCACCCGTCGCTGGGTCTTGAATGCGTTCCCAAGAATATTTAACGTCCGCAGCACTTAACACCGTGCCATCATGAAACATGACATCTGGTCGTAACGAGAAGGTGTAGGTGAGCAGATCGTCACTGACCTCCCAACTTTCTGCTAGCGCGGGTTGTAAGTTAAAATTTTCGTCTACGTTAAGGATGGTTTCGTGAACGTTTTGCAACATCCTCGAGGTTGAGGCTGTGCCCGTCTGGTGAATGTCAATGTTTTGGGTGGTCTCCGAGTGCCCCCACACCAACGTGCCCCCCGTGCGCGGTGTGTCACCTTGTGCCATGGCAAGCGCGTCCCGCACGTCACCAGCGGCAAGTGCGCCCCCTGTAGCTGCAGTCAGTTTCAAAAAGTCCCGACGTTTCATATGTGACCTCCCTCAAAGATGATTGAGTATGTTATATCATCGTAGTTAACTGTTGACTTTAACTTGCGGGCATCTTCATGTGAGATAAGTGCTCGAGCACTTAAATTGATAATTATTGCAATCTATATCTACAGTTTAGGATGGATATGACAACGACATAATAAATAGAAATTTTCACCCCTGACCAACTAAAAATACCTCCGCCGAACACATAAATCCATTTTTTGCGAAATTGCACGACTTAACTGTAAGCTAAAGTCATGAGTTGGCAACGCTAGGTAATAGTGCCAATGTCTAGCGCAGCAACCATCATCTGGTAAAGCTTACATTATTTTTGAATGATTATGTAATGCAGTGCGCGTCTAAATCCGACGCAACATCATACCCCTACATCAGGAGGCAGTCATGGCAGAACCGTTAATCGAACGCAACATCAGTGAGTGGCAAGACATGATGGGGCGCGGTGAGGTGAGCGCCGCTGAACTTACCGAGATGTTTTTGCAGCGCATTAGCGACGTTGATCCCAAAATCAACGCCGTTGCCGAAGTAAACCCAGATGCTCTGGATGATGCTGCCAAGCTAGATGATGAACGTGCCAAAACAGGCCCGCGCAGTCCTTTGCATGGCATGCCTATTTTGGTCAAAGACAACCTCGATAGTAGCGGCAAGATGCAAACCACCGCTGGTTCACTGGCGCTCGAGGGACACATTGCCAAAGAAGATGCTCATACCCTCAAACTTTTGCGAGATGCTGGCGCTATTTTGCTGGGCAAAGCTAATCTAAGTGAGTGGGCCTATTTTCGGTCAACTCGAGGTTGTAGTGGCTGGAGTAGTCGGGGCGGGCAAGTTCGTAACCCGTATGCCTTAGATAGAAATCCGTGTGGCTCGAGCTCTGGCTCAGGTGCTGGCATGGCCGCCTACCTTGCAGCTGCAACCGTTGGCACCGAAACGGACGGTTCCATTGTATGCCCGTCATCTATGAACGGTATCGTCGGCATTCGCCCAACCCTAGGCTTGGTGAGTCGCAGCGGTATTGTGCCCATCTCCCACAGTCAAGACACCGCCGGACCTATGACCCACACTGTGAGCGACGCTGCCCTCATGCTCACTGCCATGACAGGTGCAGATGCCAGCGACCCCATCACCAAAGACGCTAAGCCAGTAGACTATCAACCTTTTTTGAAAAAAGACGGTCTCAAAGGTATGCGCTTGGGCGTTGCCAGAGACTACTTCGGCAAGCATGAAGGGTCAGATACTGTTATTGAGCCCCTACTTCCTTTACTAGAAGATTTAGGCGCAACCTTAATTGATCCGGTAGAACTTACCAGTTTAGGGCTGTTTGGGGATGCTGAATTTGAGGTATTACTTTACGAGTTTAAGCACGACCTCAATGCCTACCTTGCCAGTCACGACGCTCAGGTGAAGAGCCTCGAGGAGGTCATAGCCTTCAACAAGACTAACGCTGGGCGGGTCATGCCTTACTTTAGGCAAGAGCTTATGGAGATGTCCCAAGCTAAAGGCGACCTCAGCGAAGAAACGTATCTGAACGCCAGAGCAGAGTGCCTTAAACTCTCACGGGATGAAGGCATTGATAAAACCATGCGAGAACACCAGCTAGATGCCATTATTTGCCCCACCCAAAGCCCCGCCTGGATGATTGACCCCATCTGCGGCGACAAGGTGATTGGTGGTTGCGCCTCACCAGCATCTATGGCGGGTTATCCGCACATCACCGTGCCTGCTGGCTATGTGTATGGATTGCCTGTAGGCCTATCTTTTTTTGGGGCTGCACACAGCGAGGGAACGTTAATTCAATGTGCCTATGCGTTTGAGCAAGCCGCCAACGTCCGCAAGCCACCCACCTTTGCCGCGCACGCAGCCATAGATTGAGGTTGTTGTCTTATCTTTGAGTCAGCTCACAAAGCAATGTCAGAGCAGATGATGCTTTCTAAAACCTCACTAACAAATAATGCTTACATCAACTCGAGACAATAAAGCACGCTGCCCTAAATGATAGACAATTACGTCAATATATATGCTGCTTCACTAGCGTAAGTCTGGGAACAATAGTGCCTTTTGTGAGAACCGTTCCGGGTGATAACACCGAGTTAGCCCCGATTTTTACATCATCACCAATGAGCGCGCCAAATTTGAGAAGTCCTGTATCAATCAGGTGACCGTTGTGGACAACCTTGATGGTTGTTCCAACAGCCTCATTGAGATGATTGGCAACGACCGCACCCGCTTCAATGTTGACGCCCCGTCCTATTACTGTATTGCCAACATAGCTCAAATGAGCAATGGCGCTATCTCCAGCACAAATCACCGATTTAAGCTCAACATTAGGACCAACATGGGTATTGGGTCCAAGCAAAACACCGCCTCGTAAATACGCCCCCGAAGCCACAAAGCAACCTGCTGAGATGACAGCAAAACTGCGCAGGTGAACGTCATCTTCTATGATGGCTGTGCAGTGGACGAACGCTTCGCCCCGTTTGTCAAAGCCCCGTTTGTCAAAGCCCCGTTTGTCAAAACCCCGTTTGTCAAAGCCATCTAACAAACTTAAAGGGGGCTGCTTGGCATAGGCTGTTACGTCAGCAACGTGATGCCACGGCTCGAGCCGTTGATCTAGCTTTGGAAAAGTTGCCCAGACAGAGCTTAGTAGCTCAAAAAAATCTTGTGACACATCCTAAAAAGGCACGTTGATGAGCAAACTGCGCACAAACGTGCTAAAGCCAATGGCTAAGATAAGCCCCACGTGGAGGGTGGCTTGGGCAACAATGGGCGTCCGTCCGTCGCGGTTGCGGGTAAAAAGCCCGCCGAGTGACGCACCAATTACAACTAGCAAAGGTGCGGGTGTGGCCAGTACCAAGGCAAACATGGCAGTGGCAATCAACAAGCCGATGGTATTGCCATAGCGTTGGTTTAGGGGGGTGGTAGCAAAGGCTCGAAAGTATACTTCTGCAACGGGTATAAGCAAGGTAGCGACAATGACAAGCGGTGTACGCCTTGAAAAATCTAAGTAAAACCCTTGTAACCAAGCTACATCTGGGTAATTGCGTGAAACCCAAAAACGATACCCTATGACGGCAGCAAGTAGTCCTAGCCCCACAGCAATGCCCAAGCCAGTTTGGACTTGGTCACCAAGAAGTTCTTTAAGCGGCTGACGCCAGCCTTTAGCGCGTACTTTACGCACCGATAAAACGGTAACTAGCAAAAATGTAACAATCAAAAAGACAGCTCTGGTATTGGCTGCTTGTAGCGGTGTCACCACAGCTAAGGGATTGCTGTAGGCAAGATAGCTATAGATAATCATGACAATAAACGCTATGGGTACAGCCGTGAACAAGGTACTGTACGCTTGCCCAATCGTCCACGGTTGAGGACCTTCAATAATTTCTAATGACGAGCTGGCGTTCACTTGACTTTCACCCACTAGGTGCAGGGCTAACAGGGCGAGTGCTAGTGCAATCCAAGGTAAGGTTTGTGAGATAAAATAAGACAATATGTCTCCGCGCCGAACAGCCCGCTGCAGCGCATCTTGACCTGCAGTAAAATTACCAGTTGTGAAGTAAACCAATGCCAACCGTCTATAATCTTGGCCTAGACCTTCTCGGTCGCGCAAGGAACGGTTGTTGACCGCGCGTTCAAAGTAAATGCGCGCAGCGTCAAAGTCACTGCTTGCCCAAGCAGACTGACCTAGTAACGAAAACACATCTGCATTGCCTTGATTGCCGGACACGGTGATGTAGTTCTCGAGCGTTGAACGCGCCACATCTGGAAAGCCCAGTGAAAACCGAATAACCGCACTAGCAAGATGATAGTTAGCAACTCTAGGATCAAGCCGAATGGCCGCGCTGTAACTTTGCAAGGCGCGGTTAAACTCACCGTCAAATTGGGCTAGGCGGCCCTCTAAAAAATTGCGCTCGGCATCAAGTTGATTGTTGTTTTGGGGGACGCCTTGGGCTATGGTTAAGTTAAATCGTGCAGCACTGTATTCACCGTCCGCGATGTGTAAGCGTGCCAGCAAAATATAGGGCTCGGCAGTTCCGACCGTGTAATCCCGTATGAGCGTGTTGAGGTCAGCTTTAGCTTGTTGCGTTTCACCAAGTGATGCTGTGACCCGCGCTTTACCAAAGGCTGCTTCAAAAAAGTTGGGGCGAATTTCTAGCGCGTTATTGAAGCTTTCTCTGGCGCTGGTAAAATCTCCCCCGGATTCAAAGCGAAGACCCTGTTGTAAATACGTATCTGCATTAAAGCTTTGTGCCTGCGCAAGTGTAACAAGTGTTAGCAGCAGCCAGGTTAGTGCTAATTTCCAATATGCATATCGCTGCACAGCTTGGGCTGCTGTAGGTAGTTCTACAGGTTCGTCTGCGTTGTTACCTACACTGTTACCTATGTTATTACCTACATGGTTAGTTATATTCATAAATAGACCTTTTGAAGAAACCTACAGGCCAATCTTACATCATTACAGGGCCATGTTAGGCAATATTTACGCATCTGCAGCCGTCAGATGAATAAACGATAATTGCGTTATCCATTCCACCTTAAGCCAAGTGTGG
>JBCCOX010000049.1:0-14877 GCA_039025155.1 Deinococcota bacterium
ACGGTATTGAATAAGGGCTTGTACTTAGCTTCACATTCTACGCTACAGTTAGGTGATTGGAGAGTTAAATCACGGATCGGAAATGTAGCGCGGTATCTGCCCTGTGCATTCATTAACGGCACTGAATCTATGCCAACATGCCAACAAAAAATTTCAATATACAATGCGCTCGTAATCCCGAGTAAATTACTCAAGATTATCATAGCTTGAAGGGGGACAGACATGAAACAAGCTTTGGTTTTACTTGGTTTGGTTGTTGCCAGCTTTAGCTACACACAATCTGAGGGTGTCTTAACAGATGCCTTCAGTTTGCTTGTCGTTTCTGAAACCACAGATACACGTGTCATCCGCCATCTATATGGTGAGACCGAAATACCTACCGACCTGCAACGCATTATTACTATGCAAGACCAGAACGGGTTACTACCCTTACTTGAACTTGGCGAGGGAAGTAGGGTCGCCGGTTCCATTGGTTCACTGCGTGCAGACGGCACGTCGTTCTTCCGCCGAACCCAAAACTTTGATACCTCAAACGTGACGTACATAGGCTCATTACGCGAGCCAAGCCTCGAGGTGATGACCGCACTCAATCCCGATCTTATTGTGGGCAGCCAAGTTGAGATTAGCGAAGAGCAGTATGCGCTTTATTCTCAAATTGCCCCCACTGTGATCGTTGAGCAGTTTATAAGATCCATTTGGGCGTCACTGTTCGACTATGCACTACTCACCAATGCACAAGATGAGGCGGTTGCCCTAAAAGCTGCTTACGACGAACGAGTAGTAGGGATTCAGGCCACGCTAGATAATGCAAGTGAGATTGAAGTTTCCCTCGCTTTGCCGGGTAATCCAGGCAATGCAAGTCTCTTCTTCGAGAGCAGTCCACACAACTCTTTTGTGCAAACTATTACGGATGTAGGGCTATCCTTGACGCCGTTTAAACAACAAGTTATCGAGAGTGGGGAGTTTACCGAGATAAGCATTGAAGATATCAAACTAGTAGACGGTGACGTGATTTATCTTTATGACCTTGGGAGTAGAACGCAAGAATTTGTCGACTCACCTCTATACGACACACTGGAAGCCGTCCAAAAAGGACAAGCTCATCTCGTCGATATACAGCGGTTTGCAGGACTCTCACCACAAGCACTCAACGCCTGGCTCGACGTCTATGAAGAGACACTCTTGGTCGCTGACCTAGACACCTCATGGGAACCTAGTGAGTGATCTAGGCATTTGTAGACTCATACTAGGGAAAACCCATATCAAATTCATGTCTAATGTGAACGGCAACCTAGGCAATGTCTGAATCAGATCATTCTTCACATGTGGTCACGCTCGAGCTTGTTCATACACTCGACGAAACAGAAACAGCCGTCCAGCTGTCCTGGAGTGAGGGTCTGAAAAGGCAAGAGGGCAATCCCCTTGATGTTGAGATTAAGCACTTTGAAGGTGCTGTGGGGTTTGTTGCCAGAAATGTTAAGACGCCTTCGTTCAACCGGGTCATGCGCGTTGCTGCTGAGCACAAAGACCTTTTGGAACAGATCGTCAGCTGGTACCGAGCCCAGGATGTGGTGTGCACGATTGAAACCGTGCCTCATCTTACCGATGCGCCCCTGCTGCATGAACTGACACGCTTAGGGCTTGCTGTCACGGAGTTCAACACTGTTTTTTATGCTTTCCCTCCCTCCGACCTTCCCCCGCCCCCTACTGATATTGACGTGAAGACATATGTTGGTGACACCTTAGAAGAATTTGCAGCTTTGTACGCTACGCTGTTTCCCAACCTCTCAGCAAGTAAGAAAGGAGCGTTCCAACAGGAGACGGTAGCGCGGCATTCCTTACCCGGCTGGCGTTGTTATTTGGCGTGGGTGGGCGGTGAGCTAGGAGCTTACGGCAGGATGTATGTAAATGGCGAGACTGCGTCTTTTTCAGGCGCCATGTCCCTACCTACATTTCGTGGGCGAGGACTACAAGCGGCCCTGTTGAGACAGCGCCTGGTTGAAGCAAGAGACTTAGGATGCAATCTTCTCGTAAGCCAAGCCATGCCGGGCACGACGAGCCAGCGCAACATGGAAAGGGCAGGCTTCCGTGTTGCTTACAACAAAGCTAAGTGGACTGACTTGCGTGGTTGAGCGCGCAGATGAAGGGGGTTTTGGCCAGTTACTGGCAGGTGCTCACCACTTGTTATGAAAGATTATGCCACCGTTCTACCAAAGTGTTTGCGCCACAGCTCATCTGTGGCTTAATTTACGTGCCAAATAGTGCAATAACTCAGTAGCGCACCAAGGAGATAAAGATGAATCAACAACTACGACTAGCTAGCATTCTGGGTTTGAGGAGATGAACATGCGTTTTGCTCAGATTTTATTTACTGGCACGCTCGAGGACAGCCGTACTGTACATCCGCTAGAACAAGCTGTTAACTACGCCAAAGCCGCCGAGGCGCTCGGCTGGGATGAGGTTTGGACTACCGAGCACCAGTTTAATCCACACGTGGTCAACCCTTGTGCGCTCACGCTCGCAAGTTACCTGCTAGGTCATACCGAACGTCTTACCATCGGTACGGGCGTGGTGGTCTTGCCACACACGCACCCCGTACGTCTTGCTTCCCAAGCGTCGCTCTTACAGCACATTTCTGGCGGGCGTTTGCGTTTAGGACTAGGGCGCGGCGGGCAGACATTAGAGCTAGGTCTGTTTGGCGACCCTGACCGTTGGCGCAGTGGGTTTGCTGACGATTTAGCCGAAATTAAGCACCTACTGGCGACTGGTGATGTCCAAGTTGATATTCAAACTGACGTGCCCCTTGTGCCCACGCCCACAGCCACGCCGCTGGTCGTCGCCGCCACCAGCGAGAGCAGCGTGCAAGCTGCGGCGGCGAGCGGGGTGCCGTTCATTATTGGTTTTCCCTTCCCAGATGCTTTCAAAACGCAGTTACTGGATGCCTACCGGAAGGCTGCTGAGTCCCACGGTCAACAGGGTGATGCTGACCACTGGCTTTCGGTGGTCGTGCACGCAGGTTCAAGTAGGGAGCAAGCCCTCAAAGAGGTACGGGAGCACTTTATTCCTTGGAACCTCAAAGCGATGGCCACATCAAGGTTTCTCGAGCCACCCACCCAAAGCATAAGCGCACAACAGTGGGAAGGTATCGTCGGGCTGCAAGCGCTAGGCACGCCCGAAGATATTGCGGAAAGGCTCAACGAGCTTATTGAGCTAACGGGCGCGCGCAATCTACTCATCATTGCCGACGCCACCTTTGACACGCAGCAAACCCTCGAGAACCTCGAGTGCATCATGACCAACGTCAGGCCGCTCCTGACTGGTCACACAGTTACCCAAGCAGTCAGCGCTTAACACCCTCACCCATTCAATCCCCTTTAAGGAGATAAGCATGAAACTGAGTATTGTCCTACTAATCGTCCTTTTAAGCATTACCTTTGCCCAAGATTTTCCGCTTACCGTGAGCGATGGTGCCAATGTCCAGGCCACTTTTGAGCAACCCGTTACGCGCATTGTTTGCCTAAGTTCATCCTGTCAGGATCATCTGTTTATTCTTGGTCTTGAACCCTTGGGCATTCCCGACTACATGTCGCCTATTCACATGCTTTTACACGGTGAAGACGCACCTGAAAGCATCTTTATTTTAGCAACCGACCTCAGTACCTTCGAACCAGATTTGGAAGAGGTACTCGCCTTACAACCGGACGTGGTCATCGGGCTAGTAGGACGGCACGATGGTATTCGTGCGCCGCTCGAGGACTTGGGGGTGCCCGTGCTACTATCGCGAACCTACACCTTTGCTGAGGCTCGAGCTGAGTTTGAGTTAGTTGCGACCATCACGGACCAAGCTGAGCAAATTGAGCCCGTCGTAAGCGCCGCTACAGACCGTTTAAATGCTTACCGCGCCCTATCGCCTAACGACACGTCCTTGCTGTTGGTCTTTGGTAGCGCTGCCAATCAGGAACTTTTTGTTGAAACTGATAAAGCGCAAACCTGTCACACGCTCATGCTTTACGAACTCGTGACCTGCCCGGCGCGGCTCGAGGACAGCCCTAGCCAATTTATCGACGCAGGCTACGGACAGTATTCTGTTGAAGGCATCCTCAACCTGAATCCCGAGTTTATCTTTTTTGCTGGCTACGACACCTCCGGTGACGACGATCCAGCGGTTTTAGTAGAAGCTAGCAGCAGTCCTTTATGGGCTGAAATTAGCGCGGTCAAAAACGACCACCTCTACAGTATTAGTGCGTGGGAATTTGGTGGGCAAAGTGGTTTTACCTTACTTACGCGAGCTGTTGATCAAACCATGCAACTACTTTATCCAGAGGTATTTCCTGAGTCCTTAACGGACGCACAAGTACAAGAGGTTTTGGCAAACGAGTAGCTGAGGAATCTAGGTTTAGGGCTCGAGTAGCATTTGTTGTGCTCAGCGCTCCTCCACATTAAGACTCGTTTGCCTACCATTTGAGCAACTACTATCGGCGCGCCCACTAACAACCGTAACAACCCGTGACGCTTCTAAGCTCATCAATTGGTACGTAATGGCCTGGCAAGACAAAAATTTTCAGTATACAATCTGCTAGTAATCTTGAGTAATTTACTCGGATATTGCTTGATATAAAACCAGATTCAACGTGAGTGATGAGTGTAAGGGGGGTATTTGTAAAGCACAAGCCAGCATCTACACGTTAAGTCAGATAGTCCAGAGGGCATCACCTATACACGAACAAGGAGATAATCATGAAAAAGTACGCTGTTATTTTGTTACTCACCTTGTTAAGCACAGGTTTCGCTCAAGACGGCTTCCCTCGAACCATTATTGACGGACAAGGCCGTGAAATCACGCTCAACGCACCCCCCGAGCGGGTCATCCCCTACGACAATAGTAACTTTGGTCACTTGGCGACCTTGGGCGTTCGCCCCATTGCCGCTAGGGTCAATCCCGAGATGCTCGGCGACCCTATCTACCTACCCGATGGTGCTGACATTCCCCGCCCGGTCGTAGAGGGTACGCGTTCAGAGCTTGACCTTGAACAGGTCGCGTCGTATGAACCTGATCTGATTATGGCTTGGAGTTTAGATGACGTAGCTGCTTCTGAGATCTTTGCTCCCGTTTACCTGCCTTCACGGCCGACCACGCTAGCCGGTATTCAAGACGAACTGCGCAACGTCGCCACGATGTTTGGGCTAGAAGAGCGCGCCGAAGAAGCTATCACAGCATTTAACGACCGCGTGGCAGCTTATGCAGCCGTGGTCGAAGCAGGTGCCGCTGAGGTTGATGTAACTCGTGATATGACCACCGATATGACCATCGTGCAGTTAGCCATTCGAGGTGATGGGCGTTTTTACGTTGGTTCCCAAAACGACCCTACCTGCCAACTGCTGAACTTGATTATTAGCTGTACCTGGGACAATCCAGCGGGCGACGGTTGGGGCTACAACACCAATATTGAGGGGGCGCTCGAGCTAGACCCAGACATCATCATCTTGAACAGTTGGGCCGCGGATGCCCAAGGCGCGCGGGCTGAGGTGCAACAGGACCCCCTCTACGCCGAGTTCAGTGCAGCCCAAAACGGCATGGTGTTTAGCACCCCTGGTTACGAAAACCCAATTTCTTCTAACCTGCCCTCTGCCCAAAAGATGCTCGACACCTACTTACCGCTCATCTTTCCTGAGCTTTTTCCGGATGGTCCTTTAACTGACGAACAAGTCCAAGAGATTTTGGCAAGTCAGTAAAGAAATTGGCACAGGGTGATTGCCCTGGCACATTTCCCATTTCTAGTTCCCAGTCAAATCGCCCCCAAAACCTTAAACTCTTAGTCACTTTTTTGGAGAAATATATGAAAAAACTGCTCAGTATTTTGATCATTGCACTTTTGGGTATTACCTTTGCTCAAGACTTTCCCCGCACAATTATTGATGGTCAAGGTCGTGAACTCACGTTCAACGCACCCCCCGAGCGGGTCCTTCCCTATTACAATGGCAGCTTTGGTCATTTGGCAACACTGGGGATTCGACCTGTCGCAACAGGTGCCAACCCAGAAATGCTCGGCGATGACATTTACCTCGAGGACGGTGAGACCATCCCACGTCCTATGATCGATGGCACCATGTGGGACCTTGACTTTGAAAAAGTTGCGTCTTACGAGCCAGATCTCATCATGGCGTTTAGCTTAGATGATGTGGATACCTCTGGCGGCATTGCCCCGGTTTATTTACCTTCCCGGCCGAGCACGCTGGCAGGCGTTCAAGATGAACTGCGCAATGTTGCTGCTATTTTTGGAGTTGAAGACAAAGCTGAAGAGGTTATCACCACCTTTAACGACCGGGTAACAGCCTATGCAACCGTGGTTGAAGCCAGTGCTGATATGACCATTTTGAAACTCGCTATGGTCGATGATGGTCAGTTTTCCGTAGCTACAACCGGTGACCCTGTATGTCAAATGCTAGATATCGTTGCAACCTGCGAATGGCAAGACCCCACCGGTGGCTCTGGCTGGGGCTACAGAACAAGTATCGAAGGTGTGTTGGCACTTGACCCAGACCTTATCATCCTTAACAACTGGGCAGATGATGACCCTGAAGCTGCCAAAGCTGCACTGGCAGACGATCCTTTGTGGGCAGAACTCAGTGCTGTTCAAGCAGGTAATGTTTTTAGTACCCCCGGTTACGACAATCCAATTGCATCTAATTTACCTGCAGCTCAAAAAGTACTGGATACCTACATGGCGCGCTTTTTCCCCGAGCTTTTTCCGGATGGTCCTTTAACTGACGAACAAATCCAGGAGATTCTGGCAAATCAGTAAAGACATGGGCGTGATGCATGGGCTAAAAGCTTGTTCCTCATTCCTTATTACCCGCACCATACTCACAACCGCGCCACCCGGCAACATACCGATAGCGTTTAAACGTTGATCATTTTGGCAAAGGAAACCTCACCATGAACGAGGTATTACCCACAGACCAACTTCTAGCACACTTGGAGCTGGACTCTGAGCCACCGAGTTACGACTATCTGCGCCGCCTCATGCTCGCCTACCGTGAACGCGTCCCCTACGAAAATGCCTCGCGCTTGTTGCGTTACCGTGACATTCGTAACCCTGACGCACGGGTACGCTTGCCGCAACACGTCTGGCAAGAAAGTATGAGTATCGGTAGCGGTGCGTCTTGTTCAGACGGTACCTATGCGTTTAAGAAACTCTTGGACGCATTGGGCTTTGAGGTAAAGCTGGTCATCAATAGCGAGGGCAAGGTGCAACGAGATAAAGCTGACCAGGTGTTAGATTTTCCCCGTGAGCCTGCCCATTGCTCAATCTTGGCACATGTCGAGGGGCAACGCTATGTCGTGGAAGCGTGCTCTGTAAACATCGTTAAAGTGCCTTTACCTATCGGCCTACCCTACCGCGTGGATGTAACTGGGCATACTGATGAAGGGCAGGCCTTTCACTACGCGGCCGAGCCGCTCGGCGACAATTACTTTGAGCTGCACAATATCGGTCCTGATGGCTTTAAATTCATCGCAGGTGAACCACTCGTAGGTAGCCCTAAACGCGGACAGATGTATATTTTCTCGAGCCGCCCAGTGAGCGATGCAGACTTTGAAGACTATATGCGCTGGGCGTATCACAAAGGCTACTCTTCACAACATCTGTCATTTGTGTGCCGTCATCCTGACAGCAAAGTAGAGCATCGTTTCAGCACCTTTTCGGGTCGTTTGTGGCGTAATGACACAGGAAGCTGGGAGCAGATGGCACTTGGTCAAGATGTCGCAGCGACCTTAGCGGAGGTGTCAGGCTTACCCTATGAACGGCTAAAAGGAGGGCTCGAGTACCTCGAGACAAAACAGAAAGTCAGTCCTAAATGATGCAACCTCGATGCCGCAGAGCATCGTGTTGCCTAGTAAACGCTAGTTTTGGACCCCCTCGAGTCCCGAACGTATCACCCCCACATTCAAAACCTACGGTCTAAGCTTGACCTTTTTTGATACACGTTGCAGGTAATCCTGAGTTGTTTACTCGGAAAAGCGGTAATACCTCTTGACGACACACGCACCCCAATTAAAACCTCAACCTTTCAAGCGCTCATCCAAATTTAGGAGATAAATATGAAAAAGTTAGCTAGTATTTTGATCGTTTTACTTTTAGGTCTAACCTTTGCCCAAGTCAACTTTCCGCTAACAATCGTTGAAGCCAATGGCGTGGAACTTACGTTTGATGCGCCACCAGAGCGAGTCGTATGCCTTGACTTTCTGTGTATGCAAAATATGGCATTCCTTGACATCCCGCCACTCGCCCTTGGAGAGGCACTAATGATACCGGCAGCCGATCCCGCATTCTTTGGAGAAGCCGCAGAAGACATTGAATCCGTGCCAAGTAGACCAGACATTGACTGGGAAGCAGTCGCCGCTCTCGAGCCTGATCTGATCATGGGCTGGAGGGGATGGCGTGAAACAGCCGAGGTGATTGCTCCGTTTTATGCACACTTCTACGGCGACGACACATTAGAAAGTTACACTATAGATTTGCGGTTAACAGCAGCACTACTCGGTGTCGACGAGGCTGAAATCGAGTCAAGAATCCAGCCAGTTTTTGATCGTGCCGACGCGTATGCCGAAAGTATTCCCCAGGATTTGTTTATCATGATTACCTTTCCGCGGGATGACAGGGGATCCGAGTGGCGCAGCAATCCGAATTATTCCACATGTGGTGTACTCGAAGCATTTGGCAGTTGTCCGTCCGAATTTGAGAATGGCAATGTGTCAATCGAAGGAATGCTTGAATTGAATCCAGATGTGTTGGTCATTGAAAACTACGACAACGTCGAATTGAACCAAATTTTAGAGGCACTTGACGACGATCCACTCTGGCCGGAACTGAATGCCCACAATAGTGAGCGCATTCTTGCACTGCCGGTACAGATTGCCCGACCGGACAACATGATTTCGCTACAACTCTGGCTGGACACTGTGCTCCCAGCAATCTATCCAGACATCTTCCCCGACGGCCCGCTGACCGATGAACAAGTCCAAGAAATTCTGGCAGAGAACCAGTAAGGGTGTCATTGACTACTAGCCAAGTACGTAACGGGGCCGCTTTGAGTCGGCTCGAATCCCACCCAATCAAATCAGTCCAAGACCTAACCTTTCAAGTCCTTTACTAAAAATTGGAGACAAAAATGAAAAAACTGTTGAGTATTTTGATTTTTCTACTTCTAAGCACAACTTTTGCGCAAACCTTCCCCGTGACTGTAACTGACTCTTTCGGTCATGAACTCACGTTTGATGCACCACCTGAAAGAATGGTTTGTTTGGTCGTCCATTGCATTACGGTCATGTCATTTATCGAAGAAGCTCCCGACGCAATTGTGCGTTTTCCAGATGGTTTCAACGATGTTATTTTTGATGAGCGTTACTTCGAGCAACCCCAAGATGACGTTGCGCTTATCCCAACGTTAGGCGATACGTTTGAACAGGACTACGAAGCTATACTGAGTTTCGAGCCAGATTTTGCATTCGTTAACAATAGCGAACAATACGATGCACTTTCTGGGTTTGTCTCCACCTACCAACAAAACTTTGAGGCCGATCCGCTCGAGCTTTTCTTCCTAGACGTTCGCAATATGGCTCGCATCTACGGTAAAGAAGCTGAGGTCGAGGCAAAGATTCAAGCTCTACTCGACCGAGCCGAAGCCTACGGCACTGTGTCCGAGAGTTCTAAAACGTTTCTTAATGGCTTTGCTTGGGATGACGAACTTTCGTCGATGCAGCTTTGGACCTACGATATTGCTTGTCCGTTCTTAGTACCTGAAGATGCCTGTTACTCCGGCGGTGAATTTACTGCTGAAGGCGTGCTCGAGATAAACCCTGATGTTTTGATTATTGAAGTTGTGACCGAAGAAGATGCAGCAAATGTTCAGCGCGCATTCGAGGAAGATCCTCTGTGGGCAGAATTACCCGCTTACCAAAACGATCAAGTTCTCATCATTAATCGAGTGACTGATATAGCTCGACCAACTACACCCAAAGCATTTGAATTATGGCTCGATTTTGTTGTGCCGCTCATGTATCCGGAAGCCTTTCCCAACGGTCCCCTTACCGACGAGCAAGTCCAAGAGATTCTGGCGAATCAGTAAGGGTGTCATCCACTGCTAGTCAAGTATGTGACGGGGGCAATTTGAGGCGGCCCGAGTTCGTTTCACAACATAAATCACCCAAACTCACGTACACCCCAGCGTTATAATGATGCGGTAACAGCACCTAGAGACGCACCATCTAGCAACAAGAAACGGGCGCTACTCACTAAACTAGTTTGAGGAGATTTACCTATGAGTCAGTTGCACCGCATCACTATAAATCCTGAGCAGTGTGGGGGGCGTCCAGCCATACGGGGGCTGAGGATACGCGTAAAAGACATTCTGGACTTGCTAGCAGCAGGCGCAAGCCACGCAGAAATACTCGAGGACTACCCTTACCTCGAAGCTGAAGATATTGTGGCTGTTTTGGAATTTGCGGCCAAGCAAAACGACCATCCCGTGCTGACAGTCAGGTAGTGCGTTTTCTAGTAGACGCGCAACTACCACCCGCTTTAGCCAGATGGTTAAGCCAGCATGGGCATGAGGCAGAACACGTTCAGGACTGCGGTCTTGCTGATGCAAATGACCTGATTATATGGGAGCATGCGCTGACAACAGGTGCCACTATTTTGACAAAGGATGAAGATTTTGCGCACCTTCGTACCCTTAGAACGACAGGTCCAGCTGTAGTTTGGTTGCGAATTGGTAACACGCGCAAGGTTGCTTTACTTCGCTGGATGGAAGCCTTACTACCTGAGCTTATTGACAAACTCGAGCGCGGAGAGATGCTGGTGGAAGTGTCGTGACGACTAGTACTGAAGAGAATGACCTCGAGTTTACTCGCAGGAAAGCTGAACGACTTAGCGTAGACGCCATCTTTTGATACCCACTAAGCCCTAACCCAAGGCTGCACCACCTCACACTCTGAGCAAGCGTTTTTTAGATATGCTTTGCAGGTAATCTTGAGTAATTTACTCGGAAAAGAGGTAGCTATCTCTTGACGACACATGCGCCCCACTTAAGCCCCAACCTTTCAGGCTCTCTATTCAAAAAATAGGAGATAAACATGAAAAACCTACTTACCCTCTTGGCTGCTATTGTCCTAGGCTTTAGTTCAGCACAGGATGATAGCTCTCCTGTAGCGACAACAGACATGATTAATCGGGATGTTGAACTACCTGAACTGGCAACAGAGATAATACCGCTTAACATCACTGCACTTGGTCAATTATTAGCACTAGATATTGAACCCGCTGGTATTTGGTGTCAAACAGGCAGCACTGAGTACTCTGCTGAACTAATGGAGGAGCGAAACATGCCTATTCCCTCAGATACCCCTTGTTACAGCGGTGAAGATGGCTATGACTGGGAGGTTATCGCTGCTTTGAATGCAGACCTTGTAATTGGATGGGGACAGGAAGAAGCAGACATCGCTGAAGCGATTGTGCCCTTCTTCGGCACCCAAACATACAGTGTGGACGGAGGCGATAGCTTCGACATGTATGATGAGAGCTTGCGCGCTATCGCTCAACTCACAGGCATGGAGGAGAAAGCTGAAGAGGTTATAGCGGCCACGCGTGACCGTGCCGAAGCTTATACCAGCATTATTGAAGATAGAGCCACGGTGCTACACATGGGCACCAGCGACGCCGAGGAGTTTTGGGTATTCGGTCAGCCGAGCCTGAACTGTACTCTCCTTGACGAAATCGCTGATTGTGTCGCGCCAGGTCCAGCATCAAACTTCTATGCTAACGGGACAAGTGAGATGGTCCTCTCCGTGGATCCCGACGTGATTCTTGTTGTTAACCGTGTCGGTACGGATGAAGCGTTGATGGAAGCACTCGCCGCTAACTTACTCTGGGGAGAGCTTAGCGCCGTACAAGAAGGTCGAGTTTACATTATGCCCCACGACTCCCGCCCATCGTCGATTTGGGGTATCAACGACTACCTAGATACAGTAGCTCCACTCATCTACCCCGACTTGTTCCCCGATGGCCCGCTCACTAATGAACAAGTCCAAGAAATTCTGGCGAATCAGTAAGTGTCATCTGCTGCTAGTCAAGTACGTGACGGAGGCCGTTTTGAATCGGCTCGAGTCAGCAAAGTAAGCTTAACAGCCTCCATCTTGTTGATCGCCCTGTTTGGCTTGGGCGTCCTCGCCCTCATGATCGGCATCACTCAGATTCCCCCTGCTGAAGTTTTGCGCATCGTCTTTACCGACGGCGGCGAGCGCGTGCCGCGCATTGTCATTTGGAGTGTGCGACTGCCGCGTTTTGTCATGGGCGCACTCGCGGGGGCATCACTCGCGGTGTCGGGTGCCATGTTGCAAGACGCCCTCAAAAACGAGCTGGCCGCACCTGGGCTGTTGGGAGTGTCCACCGGGGCATCTTTGGTTGTGGCGACGATTGTCATTTTTAACATTGCCATTCCGCTAGGCACATTGCCTATCTTTGCGCTAGTTGGCGGTCTGGCTGCCGGGCTCATGATCTTACTGGTTACTCGCCTCACTCGCGATCCCGTGCGAATGATTTTGGTGGGTGCAGCTATGGGCGCGCTGTTTGGTGCGCTTATCACTGTGGTGGTTGTCCTGGGTGAGCCTGAAGAACTGCGGGCGCTTTACAGTTGGCTCGTCGGCAGCCTCATTGGACGCGACTGGCAAGATGTACGACTAGCACTACCTTGGATTGCTACTAGCTTACCAGTATCTTTACTCTTTGCCCGCCCACTCAACCTACTCCAACTTGGTGACGACATGGCTGAGGGGCTAGGCCTGCGCGTCTTTCGCACGCGGGCACTTATTTTTGTCGTGGCAATTGCGCTAAATGCTGCTGTTGTAGCCGTCTGCGGGCCGATTGGCTTTGTAGCGCTGGTTGCCCCACACATGGTACGCGGGTTACTACAAACCAGTGACTCGAGGCAAGTTTTACCCGTTAGTGCGCTTTTGGGCGCACTGTTACTCACGGGCTCAGACTTATTGGCGCGGGAGGTGTTTAGCCCTGCTGAACTACCTGTGGGCTTAGTTACGGTGGTTATCGGCTCGCCTTTGGCACTCTTTTTGCTGCGGCGTCTCATCGGTGAACGGAAGGAGGCGTAATGGCTTCTCAGGCACTTACGCGCACGCTCGAACGGCGTGGCTTTGCGGTGCGGCGCTTTCCATTATTTATCGGCCTTTGCTTGGTGGCAATGGCATTGCTCATCGTGGTGCACATCGCCGTGGGAACACTCGACTTTAGTCCAACACAGATTGTCTTAGCGCTCATAAACCAAGCTGAAGAAACACTGCACCGTCAGGTTGTCTGGGGGCTCAGGTTGCCACGGGCACTCGTCGCGCTCACAGCAGGTGCCATGCTCGGACTCTCCGGGGCAATCTTACAGACCATTACTCGCAATCCGCTGGCCGAACCTGGGCTCATGGGGGTCTCGAGCGGGGCGGTACTTGCCATCGTTTTGTTTATTGTTACCGATGCCGGCGGTAGTATCTGGCAAGGGGTTGACTCAGGGCTAGCACTTCCTTTGGTGGGTATGGTCGGGGGCATAGCTTCAGGGATGCTCGTGTATTTGCTCAGCTATCAACGCGGTACCGTCGGTGGTACTGACCCCATGCGTTTGGTCCTAGTAGGTGTATTGGTTGCAGGCATCAACAGTGCCTTTATTTCAGTGGTGCTACTGGCAGCCCGCGCAGATGAAATTCAGCGGGTGATTCGCTGGACCGTAGGCTCAACCAGCGGGCGGGTTTGGGTTCACTGGGACACCATTTGGCCAGTTGCGGCGCTAGCAGTACCCTTAGGGCTTTTAAGCATTGGCCTAGCTAACGTCTTGCAACTTGGTGACGGCGTGGCGCGTGGACTGGGCCTGCGGGTTGAGTGGGCACGTTTTGGACTGTTAGCCATTGCAGCGTTACTTACGGCAGGAGCTGTATCGGTCGTCGGTGCAGTTGGGTTTATTGGGCTCATCGGCCCACACGCAGCACGTTTGGTCGCTGGGGGTGATGTACGGCGGCTGTTTCCTCTCAGCGTCGCATTTACCGCCTTGCTTCTTATCGTGTCAGACATTGCCGCGCGAACGATCACCATTGGTTGGTTGGGGCTCATTACCGGCCTAGATATTCCGCAGACAGCAGGGCTGCCGGTGGGTGCTGTGACAGCTCTACTTGGCGCACCCTTTTTCCTGTTTTTGCTGCTTCGGGGTAAAGCAGCCTTGTGATGAGGTTGAACTTGCCATGTCCCTAGAAACAATTACTATCATCGTGTTGCTGACGCTTCTAACTATCGTCGTAGGAGCAGATTTATTTTGGCTCCTCGTCATGGTACCTGCCTTAGATAGCGTATCAGATGGATCACTTCTAAACATCATCAAGCCTATTCAGACGTATGCAACTCAGCGGATGCCAATCATTTTTGTGCTATTGCTGCTTAACGCTATTGTGCTCAATGTTGTACCTCACACGCGTACCGAAATCTACCTACTCAGGATTGGCCTCATAGCTTTTGTCATTTATACAGCTGTTGTGCTGCTGGGATCGAACCCAGTAAGCACGCAACTTATCACGGGACTCACAGATAACGACCTTCCTGCTGAGATACACAGCTTACAAGTTACCTGGACACGCCTCTTATGGCTGCGTGGCGTAGCAGCGCTGGTAACGTTTTGGTCATTTTTGCACTACGCCATGAATCCTCGATCACAATAAATTTCCGAACCTACACATATGGAGAAAGGTAACACCGTGACCACGCACCCTTCGGCTAGCTCGACCCACTCAACACCATTTTTAGAAGCTCAAGACGTGTCTGTAGGCTACGCCGATCG
>JBCCOX010000050.1:0-14721 GCA_039025155.1 Deinococcota bacterium
ACCTCATCCAAAAGTTACTTAGTAAGCGGATGCCCCTCTTCCCACGTCTCCGAAAAAACAATCTCAGAAAGTGATTTACGACTCCTGCTTGCAAATTCACGCTCACGTTGACCCTCGTCAAGCTTATCAACATTGCCCAAGTACCCCAGTGCCAAGGCGGTTAAAGGTTCAAACGGCTCAGGAATGGCAAAGGTTTCACGAGCTTTGTCTTGATGAAAGCCGCCCATCTGGTGCACGTAAATATCGTGTGAAGCCGCTTGGATGGTCAGGTGGGTGAGGGCCGCGCCAACATCGTGAAAGGCATGGCGGTTCGGCGCGCCGTTGCGTTCACTAGTGGTTCTCACCACGGCTAGCATCAGTACAGCCGCACGCTTGGCCCAGCCTTGATTACCCTCCATCAGACAGTCCCAAAGCTTGTCGAAGGTAGGTGTGCCCCGCTGTCCAACAATGAACCGCCAGGGCTGTTGATTGTTGGACGATTGGCTCCAGCGAGCGGCCTCGAGCAACCCCACCAGTACGTCATCACTAATCGTTTTACCCGCAAACGCCCGCGGGCTCCAGCGCTTGGCGAGGAGTTCTGTTAACGGCTGGCGGGTGTCGGGTTGTTTAATTTCCAAGAGGTTATCTAAAGTTACGTCACTCACAGTAATCCTCCTTCATCATTAGGTTGAGACTACCACGCGGAGGCACGCGCAAATAGACGCTCTTGTACATCCTCACATAAAACCTTATCAGAATTATTGACAATTCACTAGCGCAACACCTAGCGTAGACGCATGGCCTTTGACTTTGCGCCTATCCAGACTGAGCGGCTTATCGTGCGACGTTTTCGTCCTAGCGATGTAGACAGTTTGCACGCCTACCGCAACGACCCGGCGGTAATGCGTTACCAGTTGTGGTCGCAAAAGGATTATAAAACGATTCAAGCTTTTGTAGAGCAGCAGGTTACCCGGCCTATTCAAGTCGGTAACTGGACCCAGCTAGCGCTCGAGCACACCATCACCCAAACCCACATCGGCGACATCGCCTTTCACCTACAAGCTGACGGTCACGAGGGAGATATTTACGCTGAGGTTGGCTTTAGTTTGGCATCTGCTTACCAAGGCCATGGCTATGCTAATGAAGGGTTGAGAGCTGTTTTAGGTTACTTGTTTAGCTTACCTGTACGCCGGGTGGTTGCCCAGAATGATGCTCGCAATGTCGCTTCCCAGCGTTTACTGACCCGTGTGGGGATGCGCCCCGAGGGCTACTTTCTAGCCGATTACTGGTCCAAAGGTGAATACACTAGCAGTTGTCACTTTGCAATGTTGGCGAGTGAATGGCATTATCAGCAAAGCTGTCAAGATGCAGCTATTCGTACTGTGCCAGTAACAGCCCACAACTGGCTTGAGGTGTCTATGCTCGAGCCGGTCAACGCACTCTGGGTAGATGCTCCTGCTCTTGCCCTAGCGCGCTGTATTTATGAGGGCAATCTGTCACCGCTTGCCTTGTATCATCAAGATAATATCGTCGGCTTACTTTTGTGGCAGCAAAATTCTGAAGATGATAGTGGCATTATTAGCAATTTTCTGGTTGGTGATATGCATTATGGGGTAGAGATGTTGACAGCTGGGCTCGAGTATTTACACGCCGTTTTAGATACACGCACTTTTTACTTGCGCTACCACAGCGAAGACAGCCTCAGTTATGACATCGCTCTAGACCTTGCTTCAACAACAGATGTGTCACTAGATGTGAAACGCCTACACCACAACAATTATGTTGTAGCACAGATTAATTTGACTCAAAGTTAATTTAGGCTATCCCCATGCAGATATCAGCCTCAAAGTCCTCCTAGAGGCATCTTGTTTTTGGGAATTCCCATGATGAGGTGAGTGCTGTGAGTAGGTACATCGTCTAGGTTGGCGACTCCCTCGAGCCCATAACCAGCCACTTGCTCGAGCCGACTGATCTAAAGTCAACACCTCCAACAAAGAAAGCGACACACTTAGCAAGTCATATTCAAATTTCAAATAGCTTGTAAGGTGTCGCATGATTATACAGGATGTTGTGGAGGCTTACGAAGCCAACCTAGTTGATTCACATACTGCCTAGGTTATGGATCAATAAGTTGTCGCTGAATCTCAGCAGCAGCAGCGGGAATGTCTAACGTACCATCTGTTTTAGTGAGTGCTGCAATGTCAAAGCTGTAAGGATCTAGAAGAGGACATTGGTTACTATCAAATTCGCAACGCCACTGCTGTTGCCGAGCGGGAAATCCACCAACATCGTCATTTTCAATTTGCCTTACAAGAGTATCATAGGCTCGTGTTGCTTCTGTAATCTCTGCTGCTGAGATTATTCTGCCGTCAGTCACGTCAACAAAAGTACCTTCGGATGTTTCAACGAGGGTATCACCCATGAGTGCAACAAGCCGTTTAAGGTTAGCTTCTCCACCAATATTTTGTACTGTATTGGCTATGTTTACAAGGTCAATAAGTGGAGCCCGAACAGAGGAAGTAGTTCCATAAGTATCTCTAGCTCCTCTAAAATGGGTTGACCAAGAAAATATATATTGCTGGTCTATCCAGTAATCATCATCAAGAGAAATTCCAAACTCATAGGGGTTACCAATAGGTACGGGGGCGACAAAAGTAATATAAATGAGACTTTTACCGTGGATGTCTTCGGCGAGCAAGCTTGTCATATAAAGACTTTGAGCCGTAGCTAAATCCACACCATCTTGCTCCATTAGGAAACGCAGGCTCACAAATTGTGTGGCTGCTACGGATATGTTGCCATCTGTATCTATAGCGGGAATCTGGGTCGGTTCTGCGCTTTGTTGGCAAGCAGCTAGAAAAAGGACAAGACTGAAAAGTGTGAATAAGCTTAATCTTTTAGTCATTAGCTTAAACCTCCCACCAAATATTAGACCTGTGAAAGCATAGAGTGGGTATTTTTAGCTACTACATAAGAAGCTGTTAAGATTAATAAGTCATATCAAACCCATTAATGAGTAATGTTTAGAGCCCTACTTTAAATCTGCAAAAGTGAGTTTAAGGGGAAATTAGTTGCCACTGCACTCTAGCAGCGGCAACAATAATGTTTGATGCAAAGAGCTTGCTTTACGGCATCCAGAGTTCAGTATCTGGGTGAAACTGCGACCATGCAAACCAAAACGCTTGGTGGCTGCCCAAGTCCGCGCCACCAGCGTCAACAGCTTTGATGCCACCAGCAGCAAGTTCCAGATGCACGTTCTCAACCACGATCTCTGCACCATCAAGGAGTGCTGCCATCGCTGTGCTTCGTTGGAAGGCAATTGGCGTGCCTGATTCTGTGATAATTCCAATGACGTCTTCGTGAACAGGTAACCGTGGATCAACATCACCCACTGGGAAGATAGGCCCATCAGCGTCACGGCCGTTGCGGAAATCAAAATCACGCCCAAGGGCAAGGGCTTCAACAAGTACTGTAGTTTCTGGGTGCTCGGTTCGCCATGTGCCCCAATCGGTGGTGACAACACTAGCTTGCTCGAGCTGCAACCCAATATCCGCCAACGGTCCAGTCACCGCGTGTCCTAAAAATGTGTCAAAAACAGAATAAGTGACCACGTCATACATCACTTTGTTGGAGCGAATGAGCAGACCAGATGTACGCAAGATGGGCCGTTCAACACCTTCCGGCAGCTCATCCGTAAAATAAGCTTGTGCCGCGCCGCAAAGCGTGCAGTAAGGGATGCCAAGGTCACGCCCGCCTAGGGTGTCGTTAACCATCTCGCGCACTTCCATGATTTGCCTAGGATAGGCTCGGTATTCGCCATTAACTTCAATGCCGAAGACGATGTCATCATCCTCGAGCCACGTTGCGTCTTCAGCACTGCTCACCTCTGGATTGTCAGCAGCGGGAATGCAGTTGCAAACGTCATCTGTTGTGTCGTAAGGACGATCATCAATTAAAACACCACCCCACGAAACAAGCCGCCAGTCAATATCACCCTCAACAAAAATCCTCTCCCAGCCGGGTATCACGCCAGTGTAGATGGTGCGTTTAAACTCCAGATAGCCGGGAAACGAAGGCACGTCCCAAGCCATAAGGTGGTTGGTGATTTCAGGTTGGGGCGACAGGGATAGCGTGTCAAGCTCGAGCCCCAACAAGCTCGCCGCTGCTTGAGCAAGGTCACGGTCAAACGACATCCGCCAAGTAAAGCGCATCATGTCGCTAATAAGCCACGCCAGCCTAGGGTCTTCCGATTGCGCAATGACTTCTAGCGCAAGGTCTTGTGCTTCATCCCAGCCGCCTTGTTCAAAGCTCTCAACAAAAACGGTGCGAACTGCGCTCTCTAGATCCTCTGAAAGAGGGCCGTCTGGTATTACGGGCGGCTGACCAAACTGCTCGATCACATAGTCGGGAAGCGTTGCAGCTTCCTGTGCTTGCAACAAACTAACTTGGAGCAGAAAAAGCGCAGCACAGGCGAGTAGGGTACGGTAGGTAACGCTAAAAGCTGATGTCATTGAGATGCCTTAACACACTTGAAAGGCACAGATAGGCTTAGTTGTTTTGTCATGAACTCAACCTCCTATCCGATACTAGGTCTCTGACAATCAAACGACGTATCTTAATTGACGGGAATAGTTTGATGGGAGGTTAATAAATTTAATGAATTATCTTAAGCTGGATATTCGTCATGGTTGATGCTGGTATCACCGTCTAAATCACCAACGAAGGGAGTTATCTTAAACGCTTTCACAGGTATTGATGGCTCATAAGCAGCCCACATTTGTGAGTCCAAAAAAGCCTCTAACGCCGTTTGCACAACAGCACTCAAGCTAGGCGGGACAGGTTGCTTAGCAATGAAAGCATTAAGGCGCGTTTCTAGGTCATCTAGCAAGGTAATTGTGGCGCGTTTCAGGCTTAAGCTTAGCACGCGATGCACTACAATCATCCTCTGGTGAAACTTGGTGATTTATGACAAATTTCCGGTAAACACCGTTTTGGGTTCTAGGTACTCAAACAGACCTTCTGAACCTGTCTCCCGCCCAATGCCACTTTGTTTAACACCGCCAAAAGGAGCCTCAGGGGCAGCAGGTGACTCGTTGTTAATGCTGATCAGACCGTACTCGAGCTTATCTGCCATGCGGTTGGCAATGTTTAAGTTTTGCGTAAATACATATGCTGCAAGTCCGTACTCTGTATCGTTGGCGAGCGCAAGTGCCTCGTCAACATCACTAAACGAGGTCATACTCATCACCGGGCCAAAGGCTTCTTCGCGGTGCAAAGGCATGTCTGCGTTCACACCTGCAAGGACTGTCGGCGTGTAAAAGTAGCCTCGCCCCTCTACGGGCCTACCTCCGATGAGAACATCTGCACCAGCATTTGCTGTACTGCTCACAAGGTTGCTAATACGCTCACGCTGAGTTGCGTTAATGAGCGGCCCGACATCGGTGTTTCTGTCTTGACCGTTACCTACAGTGAGACCGGCTGATAAGCGCGCGCTCGTTTCAGTAAATTCATCAGCAATACTTTCATGAACATAAAACCGCTGCGGGGCAATACAAACTTGACCGGCGTTGTAGTACTTCCGCGTGACCGCGTGATGGGCTAGCTGGCTTACCTTGCCAGCATCTGGAAACACCAATACGGGGGCGTTGCCACCGAGTTCCAGCGATAACTTGGTGACGGTCTTAGCAGCACCCTCCATGAGCAATTTACCGACCCTGATGCTACCCGTAAAACTAATTTTGCGGCAGCGCGGGTCAGCTAACATGACACCCGCCATGCTGGCAGGGTCGCCGTTAATTAAATTGATGACGCCTACAGGTGCGCCACTTGCGGTTAATGCCTGTGCAACGGCCATAGCAGAGCGGGGCGTGTACTCAGACGGCCTGCCCACAACCGTACACCCGGCAGCCAGTGCCGCTGCCCAACAGCGCACAACGTTGTACACAGGAAAATTCCATGCGGTGATGGTCCCGACCACGCCCACAGGTTGGTAGCGGACTTCGATGCGTCGGCCGGGGGTCCGAGCAGGAATGGTGCGCCCGTAGGCCCTACATGCCTCAGCAGCAAACCATTTAAGGTAGTTGGTGGCATTACGCCACTCTGTACGCGCTTCTCCTAGGGGTTTACCGGATTCTTCCGTGGTGATGACAGCCAGTGCGTCAAGCCGTTCTAAAATCCAATTAGCAGCAGCGATCAACAGCTCCCCACGTGCATGAGGGGTTTTATCGGCCCAAGCAGGTAGGGCAGCGCTAGCAGCATCTAGGGCTTGGCTGGCGTCGGTAGCATCTCCAAAAGGAACAGCCTGAATAACAGCCTCCGTGGCTGGATTGATGAGGTCCCACGTGCCACCGTTCGCTGCGTTGGTCCACTCACCGTGAATAAGTTGCTGAAAGTTCAATGTTGATGTTGTACTCATGGCTTATTTTACAAAAAAATTGAGCATCTCTATGACTGAGCGTCTATCTTGACAGATGATGCACCAGATGTCACTAAGGCCACGTTGTAAGTACAGAACTGTATCAGTGTAGAACTGTGTCAGTGCAGAACCGTCGTGAGTGCAAGCGTAAGACAATATATTAGTAACAATTCTAGGATACGTTCCCCCGCACTGAGTGGGTCTGTTTCGACTCGCCTAGCTCGCATTTGAAGTTGCGGGGGCAACTCCAAATGGAAATGCTATAGATGTGTAAGAGTGGGTTTATGACACAGACAATTCGTTGGGGAATCATTGGCGTCGGGAACGTCACCGAACAAAAGAGTGGCCCCGGGTTTCAGCAGGCGCAACATTCGCAATTGGTGGCTGTTATGCGGCGCAACGCTGCTCGAGCCGAAGACTACGCAACCCGTCACAAGGTCCCATTTTGGACAACCGATGCCAGTGAGCTCATCAACCATCCAGAGGTAGATGCTGTTTACATTGCTACCCCGCCAGACTCACACTGCAGCTACACTGAGCACGTTGCAGCGGCAGGTAAACCCGTTTATGTCGAAAAACCTATGGCCCGAACCTATGCGGAGTGTCAAACCATGCTACGCGCGTGTGAACAGGCTAGTGTGCCTTTATTTGTGGCCTATTACCGCCGTGCCATGCCACGATTTGAACGTGTAAGACGCATCATTGAAGCTGGTGACCTAGGGAGTGTTCGCAGTGTTCACATCACCTTGCACAGACCAGCATCTAGCGAAGACACAAGCTCGAGCAAACCTTGGCGGGTGCTGCCAGAAGTAGCTGGTGGTGGCTATTTTGTAGATATGGGCTCACACACATTAGATTTACTGGATTGGCTTTTGGGGCCCATCACACATGTGTACGGGATAGCCCAAAACCAAGCAGGACATTACCCAGCGGAAGATGCTGTAAGTGCCACCTTTAGTTTTGAGAATGGCATTATTGGCTCAGGGAGCTGGTGTTTTAATGCCTTTGAGCAGTACGATGAGGTGACGATTACAGGTGATACAGGGTGTTTGAAATTCAGTTGTTTTGATGAGACAGCGCTTCAGCTTATGACTACCGAAGGACAGCAAACTATTGACGCGCCTTACCCTGACGTTGTGCAACAACCCCTCATTCAGCAAGTTGTCAACGCTTTAAATGGTAAGGGTACGTGTGCCAGTACAGGTCAAAGTGCTGCGCGCACAAGTTACGTGATGGATAATATCTTGGCACAGTACCGCCGCCCAACTTAGTTTTCTAGGCAATTTTATGCTCTTGTGAATGAGTTTTGTTATCAATCTTAGCCTGTACGTTAAACACAGATTATCAACTCAGGACTAGAGCCTTATCGGCAACGTTAAAAAAACTTGCTGTTTTGCACATCACT
Source organism: Deinococcota bacterium (assembly GCA_039025155.1). Classification (GTDB taxonomy): domain Bacteria; phylum Deinococcota; class Deinococci; order Deinococcales; family Trueperaceae; genus JBCCBI01. The sequence continues at coordinate 7,800 of JBCCOX010000050.1, forward strand.
TTGTCAGGTACAGCAAAAATACCTGCAAGGGCTTGATGGTAAGCTTCTATTATAGCTAACAGCAAGTCGAAACACATTTCTGCCTAAAATGTATTTGTCAATGTGTGTACGTACATACACGAAGCCAAACACTTAGTTACTGCAATTTAGTTATTGCAATCTAGTCATTTTAGTGAGCTTGGCTTTAAACTTGATTTAAAATCTAGGTCATTGATGTACGTGCTACACACTATAAACTAACTTACGCGCATCAACTCCATGCGCACAGGAGGTCAGACATGAGTGTTGCCATCGTCACAGATTCAACCTGTGATTTAACCAAAGAAAAACTGGACGCCCTAAATGTTTACCGCGTGCCATTGTATGTACTCTTTCGCGGGGAAACGTATAAAGACTGGGAAAGCATCAATCCAGACGAGCTTATTAGTGGCGTGCAAGCAGGCGAAGCCATGCCCACGACCAGCCAACCTAGCCCGCAGGACTTTGAAGATGTCTTTAAGCAAGCTGTTAGCGCAGGTGCCACTGAGATTGTCTGTTTGACTATCAGCAGTGAGCTGTCTAAAACCATTCAAGCGGCCAACATTGCCGCTAAAAATCTGGACACGTCCGTGCATATTTTTGACAGTTTGACCGCCTCACTTGGCTTAGGCTTGATGGTCGAATACGCCGTGAATAAACAGCGCGAAGGCACTTCAGCAGAGGCAATTATGAACGCGCTTAACACCCTGCGAGACAACAGCCGCATCTTTTTTTCAGTGGGTACGTTGGACTTTTTACAAAAAAATGGTCGCATTGGTGGGGCAAGGGCGATGCTAGGTAGCTTGCTGAGCCTTAAACCCTTACTGACCTTGGTAGAGGGCAAAATTGAACCCATTGGCCGTGCTAGAGGTTCTAAACGCGCACTAAAAGAACTCGTTAGCCATATCGAGGACGTTGCCAAAGACGCTAAAGGCACTTTACACGCAGCCTTTTTGGGCATTCAGGATGACGGCATGGTTACCAAATTACAAGCAGCGCTGTCAGATGCAGGCGTAAGCTACGAAGATCACGGCACTTACACCTTGGGATCAGTCATTACCGCGCACGTTGGTCCGGGCACGTTTGGGGTGTGTTTGTACGCTGCTTAAATTGGTGAGCAGCTTGTACCAAACAAGTTAAGCTGCTCTGAGGCTCGAGGTACACACATATAGAGGTACACGCCTATAATTGTCTGGTTTAGACATAGTTGATGCTCTTACGAATGACATCAACACGACGATAGGCTTGGAATTTTGCACCACTTGATGTTCATCAAGCTAAACTCTGCAACAAATTTATCTCTCCAGTTGACTGGTCAAGAATCAACTGGAGAGTTTGTATTACCCGTACTTCTCGAGAAATACTTCAAGGTTTCTGAAATCGCTAAAGCGTTGCTCGAGCACCTCCCTTGACCAGTTCCACCATGCCATACGAGTTAGTTTATCAATCACATCATCCTCAAAGCGCATCCGAATACGCTTAGCGGGCACGCCTGCCACAATGCTGTAGGGTGCAACGTCTTTGGTGACGATTGACCCCGCGCCAATCACCGCACCGTTGCCAACGGTGACACCCGGCATCACAGTTGCATTATGGCCAATCCAAACATCATGCCCAACTATCACAGGGTGGTCCCGCCGCCAGTTAAAAAAATCTGCTTCGTCTTCCTCAGCAAAGCCGAACATGGCTGCGCGGTAGGTCATGTGGTGGCTGGTTGGGCGGTCAATAGGGTGGTTGCCGGGGTTGAGGCGCACATAGGACGCAATCGAGCAAAACTTACCAATAGTGCTGTAGATAACCTGGCAATGCTTCACGATATAGCTGTAGTCACCTATAGAAGATTCCACAATCTGCGTGTGCGCGCCAATATCTGTCCACGCGCCCAGCGTACTGTCGCGGATGGTAGCGTCAGTGTGTACATTTGGGCTTTTGCTTAAGCGTTTCATGGTTGGATCTCTCATGCTTTAGTATTCATAACAGGTAAAGCAGTCGCCACGGCATTTGCCATATCCAGTGTGTCAAGCGTTAAAGTCCCATCCCAAAAAATAAGCTTGCCTTTTGAAACGGTAGCGCGAACTCGAGGCAACGCGCCATTATCATCAACCACCACAAAGTCAGCACGCTTACCATGCTCGAGCCTCCCTCGATCATCTAGCTTTGCAGCCTTAGCAGCGTTACAACTTACCAACTTAACAGCTTCATGCAATGACAAGATACCCTCATCAGCTAACTTAAACACCGTGTGCAACATAGCTGCTGGATAATAGTCAGAGGCGAGTACGTTGGCGAGTCCAGCTTGAATGACCTCGAGCGCGCTCAAATTGCCAGTATTTGACCTCCCGCGAAAGGCATTGGGCGCGCCCATAATAATGCTAAGCCCACGATTGTGAGCTTCTCTGGCGGCCTCGAGCGTCACGGGAAACTCGCTAATCGTTGCTCCAAGCCCAGCGACTAAGTCCACTTTATCAACTGTGTCGTCATCATGCGAAGCAATTACGATGTCTTGACGCTTTGCTTCTTCACAGACGCCATGAATGACATCCCAACTGGGCGGATGTTGATCTAATTTCTCGAGCCGCTCAAAAACCTCACCCCGAAAGGCATCTTCACTAACCCCTTTCCAAGACGCCAGGTGTTTAATGTACGCCTCCAAATCGCGGTACTGCCCTTGCCCCGGCGTGTGGTCATTGATGGAAATCATGTCGAGGTGGTCGTGTTCTAAAAGTTCATGCAAAATACGCGGCGCACCGTGATTGGTAATTTCAAACCGCGCGTGAATGCGCATATCCACCAAAAGCTCGTGTTTGAGGCTGTTAATGAGGTGAATCGTGTCACGAGCGCGTTCTTCGGAGCGCAAATAGGTCATCTTGCGACCTTCTGCAAAAGAAATAGCAGCATAGGCAGTTGTGATGCCGGTAGCAGCTAGCCGCTTGTCCAGTTCAAACAGCGCTAAGTCAGTTGGAAAGTAGGCTTTAGGGCGCGGTTCCACGTCACGCTCAATCATGTCGCCGTGTAGGTCAATGAGACCTGGTAAAACGAGGCAATCCTGACCATCAATCACCAAGTCATCGTTTTTATGACCGTGCTTCGGAACATCCCCCTCACCAAGTGCGACGATCTGACCCTCAGCGCACTGAAGATAGCCTGATGCCGTTACGCCATCTGGCAACACCACGCGAACGTTGTGAATGAGCATGTTAGAAACAGGTATATTAGCTGATGACATGGCTAAGGGCTTGGCTAGGTTTTTGGCTGATTAGGGCTAGCTCGAGGTCGTGGTCACTTAGTTCAACAGCATCTTTAAGATGATGAAACACGCCAATCATGGTAACACCTTGTGGTTTTAATTCAGTCAGGCGAGGTATTAAGGCACTACCTAGCTTGCGTATCAAGTGAGGCTATAAGCTCCTCTAACAATATAAGCTCCTCTAACAATAATAGTCACTTGGGAACAATTAATGCTCGAGCTTCAGTAATGGCTGGTTCGCCTGATGCATATCACTGTGCATAACCACAACCTCTTTTTTATGAAATTCTGTTACAGCTTGCTGGCACGTCGTGCTTTGGCTAGGCAGGGATGAAAGGTTGTCTCGCTGATGCTCGGAACCATATGGGTTAATTATCCAACAAGATATTACGCACACGTTTTTAGACCCGTGTTAATCTAAAAAAGACTGATCGGTTTATTTTTATGACCATTTTTATGACCAAGGGTGAGCGGACCAAACAGCACATTATCGAAAAAGCGATGCCTGTCTTTAGCCAGCAGGGGCTTGCTGGTACGTCTATGGCTGATCTTGTCGCTGCTACCGGTCTTCAAAAAGGGGGCATTTACGGGCATTTTAAGAGTAAAGACGCACTTGCTCTGGCTGCGTTTGATTATGCATTTGCACGTGCTACCAACATACTCACCCGCGCCCTCGAGACACAACAACGCGCACTTGACCGCCTCAGTGCTGTTGTTGATGCTTTTTTGACAATGACGCAAGATGCTACTTTTGTGGGTGGTTGCCATCTGTTGAATACGGCTGTGGACAGCGATGATACGCATCCAGCGCTACGGCAAAAGGTTCAAGTTGGGCTCGAGCAGTGGCAAAATATGATTTGTAACGAAGTTAGCCAAGGCATTGCACAAGGCGAATTGCAGCCGCGCTGCTCAGCTAACGACATCGCCATCATCACTATTGCCATGTTAGAAGGCGGCATGATGCTCACCAAAGCACATGGGCAGCGTCATTATTTGGAACGCGTTGCTGAACACCTTAAAACAACGTTCAAGGAGATGGCACAATGATATGTGTAATGATATTTTTTTGCATACAAAAAAGGCCAGTTGGTTTATTTAGCGAGGTAGCATGACCCGTGTTGTCGTCACTGGGCTAGGCGTGCTTAGCCCTATTGGCAATGGTGCTGAGGCCTTTCACAGCGCCCAAGTAGCAGGTCAGTCAGGCATTCGTACCATCACTCAGTTTGATGCCAGCGCCTATCCAAGCCAGTTTGCAGGCGAGGTAGATGTGGACGTATCAACTTGGCTTAGTCGTAAAGAGATTAAACGCTTTGACCGCTTTGCCCAATTTGCGGTCATTGCCGCTGACATGGCGCTTGAAGATAGCGGCATCAACCTAGATAACGAAGACAAAACGCGCATCGGCACACTTTTAGGCTCAGGGATTGGCGGCATGGGTACGTGGGAAACGCAGTCTAAGATAGCGCTTAACAAACACCCACTACGCATAAGTCCCTTTTTTATTCCCATGATGATTACTAACATGGCCTCTGCTCAAGTTGCCATACGGTACGGGCTTATGGGTGCGAGTTCAACCGTGGTTACAGCCTGCTCAACTGGGTCAGATGCCATCGGCAGCGCGTTTCGCATGGTGCAATATGGTGAGGCTGATGTCATGCTCGCCGGTGCGTCTGAAGCAAGCATCACACCGATGGCCATAGGTGGGTTTTCGGTCATGAAAGCCTTATCTACCCGTAACGATTGCCCTGAGCAAGCCTCCCGCCCGTTTAGCCACTCGCGCGATGGCTTTGTGTTGGGTGAAGGTGCTGGCGTGATGGTGCTCGAGACACTTGAACACGCCCAAGCTCGCAACGCTCACATCTACGCAGAGGTTAAAGGTTACGGCCGCGCCGCAGATGCCTATCACATGGTTGAAACCCACCCAGAGGGCGCTGGTGCTGCGCTCGCTATGCAGGCTGCGCTGCAAGATGCCAAGCTCAGACCAGAGCAGATTGATTACTTGAACGCCCACGCCACCTCAACGCCGGTGGGTGACCGTTCCGAAGTTCTTGCCTTCAAAAAAGTTTTTGGCGAAAGCAGTTACAGCTTGCCTATTTCATCACTTAAATCCATGATTGGGCACTTGTTGGGTGCTGCGGGTGCTGTTGAGGCTATAGCCACTGTGCAAGCGCTTGTATCTGGCGTGTTGCCACCCACCATTAACTTAGGTGACCCTGACCCAGAGCTAGACCTTGACTTTATTCCCAACCAAGCGCGACAAGCCTCAGTTGACTACGCCCTCTCTAACTCGTTTGCGTTTGGAGGGCAAAATGCATCTCTGGTGTTTGGAAAGCTATAAACTCTAACATCCTTTCCGGTTAATTCGTTAACGAATTAACCCACGAGACAGCCCTAAAAGTCGGTTGAGTGATTGAGCGGAGTGATAAGCGGGTTTAGCCAGTTGGGACTGGGTTGCCGGGTAAAGCGCTGCCAAGGAGACACGCCTTTGATGAGATGATGATGCCAGCGCCAACGAGCTTCAATAAACCAGTCAACAACGCGGTCAAAGGCTTTGACGACTCGCTTTCTGGTTCTTGACCAGAGAGCACTATAAAGATGTTCAGAACAATTGTTGGTAAGTGGCATGGCAGGTACTTGCCAGTAGTGTTTGAGCTGCTTCCAAGCAAGGCTAAGGGCTTGTAGTTTATCTGGGTCATAACGTTGTTTGAGAATACCTAAAAACCATTTTCCATCTTGGTCATTGGTCTGCTGATAGAGATAGCGCAAATCCAGTGCTACTAGCTTGCGATCTTCTTTTGGGAGCTTCCTAAGAACGTCTCTGATGACATGAAACCAACATCTGCCATGCGGTTTGTCAGCAAAGTAGCTGGCAGCAGCAGCAATACTAGTGCAACCATCTGAGACAAGCGCCTGAGGATCGTCGTTAGCAATAAGCTGTCTGACAACCTCTTCATCTCTGCTTTCACACACCGTGTAGTCAACAATTGCCTGTGAGTCAGTATCAGTTAACGTGTAGACCCACCACTGACCTACCTTGAACTCATCAAGGCTGGCTACCTCAAGCTGCTTGTTGACGTTAGTTCTAGCTTCCAACTGCGTGGCTCTAAACGCGCGTGTCGCTTGCCAACTCGCTCTGGTTTCAGCGACAACCGCATAACCTAGATGGTTAGCTATCTCATGGGCACATGCTTCACTAACCTGATGCACAGCAAGTATCGCAAAGACGCCCTGCACCTTGCTGCTGTACCACTTGTAACGCTGTACGCCTGCTGGATACACACAGCCTAAGCTCTTTTTACACACACAACAGCGCACACGCAATACTTTGACTTCGCGTATACCCCCAACATCACGGTGTTTCCTGATGCGGTAACCACCACTCTCAGCTTTGCCATTCTCACAATTTGGACAGCGCGTTTTCAGTAAGCTTGCTTGGGGGTAGGTTTGTGTCTGCATAACTCATTCTTACCCCCGCTCTTTACTCAACCGACTTTTTGTACAACCTCAAATATCACGAGGGGTTGACAGGGTTGGTTACAAGGTGTACTATTACTTCTTGTGCCCATGAGGCACAGAGAACCATGACAACCGAGAGAGTGATTAGGGAAATCCGACAATAACTTATCAAGGTAGCTAGACACCATAAGTCTAGCCAAT